>JANXBN010000008.1 GCA_025060635.1 Candidatus Kryptonium sp.
GAAAGATCCGATATACCAAATATATTATCTCAAAGTGATATTTTTGTTTTGCCGTCCCGTTGGGAAGGTTTACCATTGACAATTATAGAAGCAATGATGGCGGGTTTGCCTGTTGTTGCTTCAAATGTTGGAGGAGTATCTGAATTAGTAGATAATGGAGTTACGGGTTTCCTCGTCCCACCAGGTAATGTTGAGGTATTTGTTGATGCTTTGAAAACTCTTGTTGATAATGAGAGTCTAAGACAAGAGATGGGGAAGGCTGGATTAAAGAAAGCTTTTGAGAAATTTAGTCTTGATAATATGCTTTCTAAAACAAATGAGGTTTATTGGGAAGTTTTGAGATCAAAAAAGCTCGTTGAAAATGTCAAAAGTGTCTGAAAGAATATTGGTATTTTTTGTAGATATTTTCTCTGTATTTCTTTCCTGGTCTATTTATTATATCGTTCGGGTTGAAAGTGGTTGGTTTTCTTATTATGTTAAGCCTGAATTTTGGGCTCCGATGATCGTCGTTTCTGTTTATTGGCTTGTAATTTTCTGGCTATTCGGATTATATCAACCTTGGTATGCAAAGTCAAGAATGGATGAAGTTTTCACTATTTTAAAAGCCGTGACATTCGGTGTCCTACTTCTTTTCTTCGCTATTTTTATTGATGATATATCAACAAATTCACCTGCGAACTCAAGATTACTAATTTTAATTTACTGGATCTTAGTGATGTTTTTCGTATCGGTTGGAAGAGTAAGTTTGCGAACTTTGCAACGGAAATTGCTTGAAAAAGGAATCGGAGCAAGAAATACTTTGATAGTTGGATTTAATGAAAAAGCGAAGGAAATCTACGAACTTTTAAAAAAATATCCAGCTCTTGGATATAAAGTCATTGGCTTTGTTAGAACCGACAAAAGAAAAGGCGGAGAATATAAAGATGTTAAGGTCCTTGGCTCAGTAGAAAGAATCAATGACATAATCAGAGAGTATGATGTTAAAGAAATCATCTTTGCCCTTGATTCATCAGAACATGAGAAACTTTTGGAGATAATTGGAAGATGCGAGGAAGAAGTTGGATTTAAAATTGTCCCCGACCTTTATGATGCCATAAGTGGTCAAGCTAGAACAAATCAAATTTACGGATTTCCACTTATTGAGATAATGCCTGAATTAATGAAGCCATGGGAAAAAGTCGCAAAAAGATTGATTGATATATTTATATCACTTACAGTTCTTGTTTTGGGATTACCGCTTTGGATTATAATTGCAATTTTGATAAAAATTGATTCAAAGGGACCAGTCATATATAAGCAAGAAAGAGTTGGTAAGGATGGCAAAATTTTTACGCTGTATAAATTCCGTTCAATGTTTGAAAATGCAGAAGCTATGACTGGACCAACCTGGGCTTCAAAAAATGATCCGAGGGTGACTCGGGTTGGAAGAATTTTAAGAAAACTGCATCTGGATGAAGTTCCGCAGTTTTTTAATGTTTTAAAAGGTGATATGAGCTTGATAGGACCTAGACCTGAAAGACCAGCTTTTGTTGAAAAACTTTCTAAAGAGATCCCGCTCTATAAACGAAGGTTGAAGGTTAAACCCGGTATAACTGGATGGGCACAGGTTAAATATAAGTATGATGAATCCATTGAGGATGTTAAAAAGAAATTGCAATATGATCTCTTTTACATTGAAAATATGTCGCTCAGGATGGATTTTAAAATAATTGTTCACACTATTTTACATATACTTTCTGGTAAAGGTCAAACTTAAAGGAGGAATTTATGGAAGTTCCTGTTTTTACACCTGTTAGACAATACTTAAACTTGAAAGAGGAAATTGATTTAGCTATTCAAAAGGTTTTAAACAGAGGTGATTTCATCCTCGGCGAAGAAGTTAGAGAATTTGAGCAAAAAGTTGCAGAATATCTTGGAGTTAAACATGCAATAGGTGTAGCTTCCGGAACAGATGCACTTCAAATTGCTTTGATGGCAATTGGTCTAAAGCCAGGAGATGAAGTTATAACAACTCCATTTACATTCATTGCAACCGCTGAAACAGTTGCCCTGCTTGGAGGTAAACCAGTTTATGTTGATATTGAAGAGAAGACATATAACATAAATCCAGATTTAATTGAGGAGAAAATCTCGGAGAAAACAAAGGCAATTATTCCTGTTCATCTTTATGGTCAACCTGCAGAGATGGAAAAGATCATTGACATAGCCAGAAGATATAATCTTTATGTAATTGAGGACTCTGCACAAGCTCTTGGCTCTGAATATAAAGGTAAAAAAGTTTGCACATTTGGAGACATCTCGTGTATAAGTTTTTTCCCAACTAAGAACCTTGGTGCATTTGGAGACGCGGGGATGATCGTCACAAACAATGATGAACTTGCAGAAAAGATGAAAATGATAAGAGTTCACGGAGCGAGGATTAGATATACCCATGAGATACTCGGTGTAAACAGTCGGCTTGATACTTTGCAGGCGAGCATCCTTCTTGTGAAATTTAAATATCTTGACAAATGGAATGAGAGAAGAATTCAAATTGCAAAAAAATATAACGATGGTTTAAAAGATATTGATTCTATACTTCTTCCGTATTCAGAACCATATAACAAGCACATATATCATCAGTACACAATTAGAACGAAATACAGGGATGAGCTTTCATCGTTTCTAAAGGAAAGAGGAGTTCAAACCGCAGTTCATTATCCGCTTCCCCTGCATCTTCAAAAAGTTTTCTCATATCTCGGCTATAAACAAGGTGATTTCCCCGTCGCAGAGAAGTGTGCAAAAGAAGTTTTATCGCTACCAGTATTTCCTGAATTAAAAGATGATGAAATTGACTATGTAATTGAATTAGTAAGAGAATTTTATCAAAAAATGAGGGATTAATCATTGATGAGGATTCTCGTTGTCATCCCGACCTACAATGAAGCAGAAAATATAAAGGAACTAATACCACAGATCTTGAAACAGAAGGAATCTATTCCATTCGGAGAAATTGATGTTCTTGTTGTTGATGATAATTCTCCAGATGGGACAGCAGATGTCGTTAGGGAACTTCAGAAAGAACACGGAGAAAGATTACATTTGATCGTAAGACCGGGAAAACTTGGGCTTGGGACCGCCTATGTTGAAGGCTTCAAGTTTGCTTTAAAGAACAATTACGATTTCGTTTTTGAGATGGATGCAGATTTTTCACATGATCCGAACGAGATACCTAAAATTTTGAAAGGAGCACTTGATAGTTATGATATGGTCATTGGATCAAGATACTCTCATGGCGTTTCTGTTATGAACTGGCCAATGAGTCGTGTTTTGTTAAGCTACTTCGCTAATGCTTACGCAAGAAAAATGACCGGCGTTCCCGTCAAAGATTTGACAAGTGGATTTAAATGTATGTCAAAAAAAGTTCTTGAGAAAATTGATCTTGATAAGATAAGGTCAAATGGTTACGCTTTTCAAATAGAGTTGACAGTTAAAGCTTACTATAAGGGTTTGAAAATTGTTGAGCATCCGATAATTTTCGTTGAGAGAAGATCTGGAGTATCAAAAATGAATAAGAAAATTGTTTTGGAGGCGTTCTTTATGGTTATTCGGCTTGCTTTTTTGAGGCTTTCAAAATTTTTTAGAAAAAAGAAAAATGGAAGTTGATCTTTCAATAATAATTGTCAATTACAATGTCAAAGATTTTCTTGAAAATGCCCTGATATCAATAAGAAACGCAACGGCTGGACTTAACACTGAGATTTTCGTTGTGGATAATGCAAGCGAAGATGGTAGCGTTGAAATGATAAGGCAGAAGTTTCCCGATGTTAAGCTAATTGCAAATTCTGAAAATCTTGGCTTTGCTAAGGCAAATAATCAAGCGTTGAAACTTGCAAAAGGTAAATATATCCTTTTGATAAATCCAGATACGATAGTTCAAGAGGATACTTTTAAAATCTTAATTTCTTTCTTTGAGACGCATCCTGAATGTGGTATGGCTGGATGTAAAGTTTTAAATCCTGATGGAACTCTCCAACTTGCCTGCAGAAGAAGTTTTCCAACTCCGTGGGTTGCTTTCACTAAAATGGTGGGGCTTTCCGCTTTATTTCCAAAAAGTAAAATTTTCGGTAGGTATAATCTCACATACCTTGATCCTAATGAGATCACGGAAGTTGACGCCGTGAGCGGTTCTTTTATGATGATAAGAAGAGAAGTTTATGAACAAGTTGGAGGACTTGATGAAGATTTTTTTATGTATGGCGAGGATATTGATTGGTGCTACAGAATAAAGAAAGCCGGATGGAAAATCTATTATGTCCCGTTAACGCAGATAATCCACTTTAAAGGTGAAAGCACAAGGCGAAGCAATTTAGATGAGATACGAATCTTTTACGATGCTATGAAAATTTTTGTTAAAAAACATTATAAAGAATTCGCTCTGCTTGGTTTAATTTTAAGAGTTGGAATTATCGTTCGTGGATTAATCGCAATGCTTGGAAAATTTATAAAAAATTATTGGGATATGCTTGTTGATGTCTTGATAGTTTGGATTTCCCTTTTAATTGCTGAATATGTCAGATTTAAAGCGATTTTCGCTTTTCCAAAATATGCTTATCCTGAAGTTTTGATAGTCCCACCGCTTGTTTTCTGGATTTCGCTTTATTCTTTTGGAGTTTACACAAACAGAAAATTTTCAATTGGTTATGCTTTGATAAGTGTATGGTTTTCATCTCTTATTCTTTCATCCTTGACATTCTTCTTGAAGGAATATGCGTTCAGCCGAATGATTCTTCTCGTGATGACGGCTTTGAATACAGTTCTTATTCCTGGTTGGAGGTTGATTTTGCGAATTCTCGGGAAGATCCCATTTATCAATGTTAGAATCATTGCGAAGAGAGTTTTGATAGTTGGAGCTGGCGAGAAAACGGTATCACTGATTGGGAAGTTAAGAAGGAAAACGGATGAAAATATTAAAATTATTGGGGTTTTGGACTATGATATGAGAAGAGTTGGGCAAAAGATTGATGGTGTTGAGATAATAGGAAGCATAAGCACAATTGATAAAGTTATCCGTGAGAGAAAAGTTAACGATATAATTTTCGTAAGTGGAGATTTGTCTTATTCTGAAATTTTTTCAATTATAAGTCGCGTGAAAGATAAAAGCGTTAATTTCAAACTTGCTCTCGTCGGATCTGATCTAATTTTGAGCAAAGCAAGCATTGACTCGCTTGATGACATTCCAGTGCTTGACATTGATTACAACATCAATAAATTCTTAAACAAATTTGCTAAGAGAATTTTTGACATAGTTTTCTCGCTTCCGCTTTTGATTTTTGTTTATCCTTTGATATATTTTAAAAAGATTTTTGGAAGAGAGGTAGGAAGTTTTGGAAGTAAAATATTGCTTTTGCCGAAAGTTTTGTCAGGAAAGTTAAGTTTGGTTGGTCGTCCGCTTGATTCTCCAGATCGGCAGGATTACCTTGGCAAGAAAGGTTTGACGGGAATTGTTCAAATTTCAGAAGTTGATGAACTTTCTCCAGAAGAAATTGAGAGATTAAACATTTTTTATGCGCGTAATCAATCCCTTGCGCTTGATATTGAAATTTTAATCAGAACTTTAATCAAGTTGATTTCAAACAAAAGAAAGATATAGTGATGTCAAAATTTGTTCTTGATTTTGAAAAGCCGATTTTTGAGCTTGAGCAAAAAATTGAAGAGATGAAACGATTTGCAAGCAGTGGTGGCGTAGATTTAAGTGAAGAAATAAAAAAGCTTGAGGAAAAAGTTGAGGATCTGAGGAAAAACATTTATTCAAATTTGACGCGATGGCAAAAGGTTCAATTGGCAAGGCATCCTGATAGACCCTATCCTCTTGACTATATTTATCTTATGATGAGCGATTTTGTTGAATTGCATGGTGATAGATGTTTCGGCGATGATAAAGCTATGATAGGAGGATTTGCACGACTTGAGAATAGAACCGTTATGGTAATTGGAACTCAGAAAGGGCGTGATACAAAGTCAAATCTTTACAGAAACTTTGGGATGCCACATCCAGAGGGATATAGAAAAGCGCTAAGATTGATGAAACTTGCGGAAAAATTTAATAAGCCAGTTATAACATTAATTGATACGCCAGGGGCATATCCAGGAGTAGGTGCGGAGGAGAGAGGGCAAGCAGAAGCTATTGCGAGAAATCTTTTTGAAATGGCGCGACTTCAAGTTCCTATTGTGGTCGTGATAATTGGTGAAGGTGCAAGTGGAGGAGCATTAGGAATTGGTGTTGGAGATAGAATTCTGATGCTTGAGCATGCGTGGTATTCAGTAATAGCGCCAGAGTCATGTTCAAGTATCCTGTGGAGAAGCTGGGATTATAAAGAACAAGCAGCGGAACAGTTAAAGCTTACAGCTCAAGATTTGATAAAACTTGGCGTAATTGATAGAATAGTCCCAGAACCTATTGGTGGAGCTCATCGGGATCACAAGGAAGCTGCCAGAATTTTGAAGGAGATTTTAATTGAAGAACTTGACCAACTTTCAAATATCAAGCCCAAAAAACTTGTTGAAATGAGAATTGAAAAATACAGGAAAATGGGGTTCTGGGAAGAATGATAAAGCATGTTTTTAAACTTAGAGTTAGGTATTCCGACACTGATCAAATGAGATTCGTCTATCATGCGAAGTTTTTTGAATACTTTGAATGGGCAAGAACAGAACTTTTAAGAGATTATGGCCTTCCATATAGCGAAATTGAAAGAATGGGATACCTAATCCCAGTGCTTGAGGCATATGCGAAATTTAAAAAGCCAGCTTATTACGACGATCTCTTAAGAATTGAAACCTACATGAAAGAAATTCCAAATTTGAAATTCCGACTTGAGTATGAAGTTTATCGTGATGTTGACGATGAATTAATTGCTGAGGGATACACAGAGCATGTGTTTCTTGACGCAAAAACTTACAAGCCCATCAAACCTCCTGATGTTTTTATGAATTTTGTCGTTGAACAGTTCAAATCATGCAAAAACAAAAAATGTTGAGCAAGGTATCGTGATTGATAAGGATCTCTTAAAAATTCTCGCCTGTCCAAAGTGTAAAGGTGATCTTGATTATATTGAAGAACCTGAGTCGCTTGTTTGCAAGAGTTGTGGCAAAGTTTACGAGGTAAAAGATGGAATTCCGATTTTATTGGTTGATGAGTCAAACGATGAATAGAGAAAATCAAAATGAAAAATTTTACTCTTGAGGAGCAAATAGTTGAAATTGTAAAAAGGGCATTGCTTGAAGATATTGGATATGGTGATATAACAACAATGTCTGTGATAGGTGATGAGTATATTGAGTCGGATGCTGAGCTTATTGTTAAAGAAGATGGCGTAATTGCTGGAATAGATGTTGCTTGGATTGTTTTTAAAACTGTTGATCCTAATTTAAAATTTGTCCCGAATGTATCTGATGGAGATTTCGTAAAGAAAGGTGAGATTATTGGAGCTGTAAGTGGTGATGTTAGAAGCATTTTAGCTGCCGAAAGAGTTATGCTTAATTTCGTTCAAAGGATGAGCGGAATAGCGACACTTACAAGAAAGTTCGTTAAAGCAGTTGAAGGAACGAAAGCTAAGATAACAGACACAAGGAAAACAGCACCAGGGCTTAGATTAATTGATAAACTCGCTGTTGAAATCGGTGGCGGAGTGAATCATAGATTTGGGCTGTATGATATGATCTTGATAAAAGATAATCATATTGCAATCTCTGGTGGAGTTGAGAAAGCGATTGAGAAATGTTTGAAATATGTCAAAGAGAAAAATCTTGATGTGAAAATTGAAGTTGAGGCACATAATTTGGACGATGTGAAAAAGATTGTAAAGTTTGACGGTATTGATAGAGTCATGCTTGATAATTTCAGCATTGATGATTTGAAAACAGCTGTTGATTTAATAGGCGGGAAATTTGAAGTTGAGGCTTCTGGCGGAATTACTCTTGAAAATGTTCGGCAGGTTGCTGAAACAGGCGTTGATTATATCTCAGTTGGAATGTTAACTCATTCCCCAAAAGCACTTGATATTTCGCTTGAAATAAAAATTTGATTTTTATGGCGATAATCAGTGATTTCCTTGTCATAGGGAGTGGGATTGCTGGTTTGTTTTATGCATTAAAAGTTGCAGATCATGGTCATGTTATAATAATCACGAAGAAAGAAAAAGCCGAATCAAACACAAACTACGCACAAGGGGGAATTGCTTCGGTTTTTTCTCCTGATGATTCTTACGAACTGCATATTCAGGATACTATAAATGCTGGAGCTGGATTATGTAAGCGTGAAGCTGTTGAAATCATGGTGCGCGAAGGACCTAAAAAAGTTGAGGAGTTAATTCAAATCGGTGTTGAATTTACAAGAACACAAAATGGCAAACTTGATCTTGGAATAGAAGGTGGACATTCAAGGAAGAGGATTGTCCATGCGAAAGATCTAACGGGAAGGGAAATAGAAAGAGCACTTTTAGAAAAGGTTTTAAGCCATCCAAATGTTGAACTATTTGAGCATCATGTGGCGATTGACTTGATAACGGAACATCATTTAGTTGGAATTGACAAGAGCAAGAAGATTGATAACATCCATTGCTGGGGTGTTTATGCTCTTGATGTGAAAACAGGGCAAGTTAAAAAATTTCTCTCAAAAGTTACGATGTTGGCAACGGGCGGGCTCGGTCAAGTTTACCTTCATACCACTAATCCAGTGATCGCAACTGGTGATGGTGTGGCGATGGCTTACAGAGCTGGGGCTAAAATTGGTAATATGGAATTTATTCAGTTTCATCCGACAACGCTTTATAACTCTGGAACTCCAGCTTTTTTAATCTCCGAAGCTGTGCGTGGCTTCGGAGGAATTCTGAGGACGAAGAAAGGTGAAGATTTTATGAAAAAATATGATCCTCGTGGATCCCTTGCACCAAGAGATATTGTTGCAAGAGCAATTGATACAGAGCTTAAAAAATCCGGCGATGAATTTGTTTACCTTGATTTAACTCATCTTGAACCAGACAAGGTTAAAGATAGATTTCCGCATATTTACGAAAGATGTCTTGAGTTTAAGATTGATATCACTAAAGAACCTATACCTGTTGTCCCAGCAGCTCATTATTCATGTGGCGGAGTTGTTACGGATTTGTGGGGTAGAACCTCAATATACGGCCTTTATGCTGCCGGAGAAACTGCAATGACCGGAGTTCACGGAGCAAATCGGCTCGCAAGCAATTCACTTCTTGAAGCTCTCGTTTTTTCAGAAAGAGCTGCGGTTGATTCAGTCAGGTTTGTAAAGGAAAATTTTTTCAAATTTCCAAATATACCTGATTGGATTGATACTGGAGTTTTCAATACGGAAGAATGGGTTTTGATTTCACATGATAGAAGAGAAATTCAGCAATTGATGTGGGATTATGTGGGGATAGTTCGTTCAACATTGCGACTTGAGCGAGCAAAGAGAAGAATTGAGTTGATAGCAAATGAAATTGAAGAGTTCTACAAGAAAACAAAAGTAACTGCAGATATACTTGAACTTCGTAATCTTGCTACAGTCGCGCTTCTTATAATTCGTTCTGCCCTGATGAGAAAAGAAAGCAGGGGGTTGCATTTTAACACGGATTATCCATACCGCGATGATGAAAACTGGCTTAAGGACACAATAATTCAAGACATACGCATTTAAGAGGGGGGATTTTTTATTTTGTTTTTATTTTTTGTTAAATTTGAGCAAGAAAAATAATACACAAACTTTTCCAAAGTTAATCACGATGACGACAAAATTGAAATTTGGTGTTGTTGTTTTCCCTGGCTCAAACTGCGATCACGATACTTATTATGTTTTGAAGAAAGTTTTTGGACAAGATGTAAAGTTAATTTGGCATAAAGATGGAACTATTGGAGATGTTGATGTTGTGATATTGCCTGGGGGCTTTTCCTATGGGGATTACTTAAGACCTGGTGCGATTGCGAGGTTTTCGCCGGTGATGCAAGATGTCATCAGGTTTGCGAAGCGAGGTGGCAAAGTCATGGGAATTTGTAATGGTTTTCAGATCCTTGTTGAATCTGGACTTTTGCCTGGGGCTTTATTGAGAAATTCATCTTTGAGATTTGTGTGTAAATTTGTTTATGTTCGCGTTGAAAATAAAAATACTATTTTCACTTCACAATGTGAAAAGGGCGAGGTCTTGAAACTTCCTATTGCACACGGCGATGGAAATTATTATGTTGATGATGAGACATTGAAAAAACTAATTGACAACGAACAAATAGTTTTCAGATATTGCGATAAACACGGAAACATCACGGAAGAATCAAATCCAAATGGTTCAGTTTACAACATTGCTGGAATAATAAACGAAGAAGGAAATGTCCTTGGTATGATGCCGCATCCAGAAAGATGCTCTGAACCTGTGCTCGGTTGCACTGATGGAGCTAAAATTTTTAATTCACTGATTTACTCACTTTCATTTGCGGAGGAATTTTTAAACAAATAGTTTTGAATCTTGATTAAATCAGCCAAGATTGTGAGCGGTCAAGCAAATAATCAAAAGTTATTCGGCGGTCTTTGTCATTAAGGCGAATTTAAGTAAAAGCGACAAAATAAAAAGGAGGTGAAATAAAATGTTCGGGCTTGGATGGCAGGAATTATTATTAATTTTGCTTGTGCTGTTAATTTTATTTGGCGGAAGGCGACTTCCGGAGCTTGCGCGTGGGCTTGGTAGTGGAATAAAAGAATTTAAGAAAGCGATGCGTGAAGAAGACACACCAAGTGAAAAACCAAAAGAGATTGAACAAAAAACAGAGAAAAAAGAGCAAGATCTAAATTAAGATCTGTGAAGGAGGTGTTATCATGTTTGATAACATTGGATTTGGAGAGCTGTTGGTTATTGGTTTGTTTATTTTAATTTTTTTCGGACCGAGGAAAATCCCCGACATAGCTCGGAGCTTAGGGAAAGCGGTCCGTGAGTTTAGAAAAGCAATGCAAGATGTTCAAAGTGAAATTCAAAGCGTCACTGGAATTGATTTGAATTCAGATTTAGATTTTACAGCATCTCAAAAGGAACGAAAAAATACGCCTTCAGAACTTGACGATTTGAAATTTAACAAGGAAGAGGTTAAATCCACAGAGCCAGGCGCAGTTCTCGTTGAGGAGAAGTTATCTAAAAATAACCAAGGTAAAAAATCTGTGAAGAAAAAAACACAAGGAGGCAATCACAAAAATAAATCAAGATCTCGGGTGAAAACAAAATCAAAGAAAAGATGAATAACAAACGAAAATTTGATGTCTTAACCTACGATCAGATAAGGGAAAAAATTTTCTCGGGGGAAGCAAGTTGTGAATCCATAGTCAAAAATTATTTGGAAAAGATCAAGGAATATCAAAGGTTAAATGCTTTTTTAAGTGTCTTTGAAGAGAAAGCAGTTCAAAGAGCGATTGAAATAGACAAGAAGATACATTCTGGGGATGCTGGTAAACTTGCGGGAATGGTTATCGCAGTTAAGGACAACATATGTGTTAAGGATGAAAAATGCACTTGTGCTTCAAAAATACTTGAAAATTTCATCTCGCTTTATGATGCCACTGCTGTTGAGCGACTTTTAAAGGAAGATGCAATCATCATAGGTAAGACGAATTTGGACGAGTTTGCTATGGGTTCTTCAACTGAAAATTCTTATTTTGGTCCTACTTTAAATCCATACGATGAAGAAAGGGTCCCAGGTGGTTCAAGTGGAGGAAGTGCTGTTGCTGTTGCGGTTGGGCTTTCAACCACGGCGCTCGGTTCTGATACAGGCGGTTCAATAAGGCAACCTGCTTCATTATGCGGGGTCTACGGTTTGAAACCAACTTATGGAAGAGTTTCGCGGTTTGGACTCGTTGCTTATGCCTCATCATTTGATGTAATAGGTCCGTTTGGAAATTCAACGAAAGATGTCGCCCTTGTCTTACAAGTGATAGCAGGTCATGATGAAAATGATTCAACATCTGCGAATGTTCCAGTTCCAGAGTATTTAAGTTTTCTTGATAAAGATGTTAAGGGTTTGAGGATCGGCATTCCATTAGAGTATTTTTCAGAGGGACTTGATGATGAGGTAAGGGAAGCAATAGAAAGAAGAGTTGATTTTTTAAAGGAAAATGGTGCAATAGTTGAGAAAATCTCGTTGCCTCACACGGAATATAACATACCAACTTATTATATACTCGTAACCGCAGAAGCTTCTTCAAATTTGGCTCGGTATGATGGCGCAAGATATGGCTATCGCTCTAAAGATGTTAAAACTTTGTATGAAATGTATGTAAAATCCAGAAGTGAAGGATTTGGTCCAGAGGTAAAAAGAAGGATTATGCTTGGGACATATGTTTTGTCTGCCGGATATTATGAAGCGTATTATCGCAAGGCGCAGAAAGTGAGAAGGTTGATAAAAGAAGATTTTGAAAAAGCTTTTGAAAAAGTTGATGTCATCATCACTCCGACATCCCCTACAACTGCTTTCAAGATTGGCGAGAAGACGGACGATCCCTTGAAGATGTATCTTTCGGATATTTACACTGTTTCTGTAAATCTTGCTGGAGTTCCCGCGATTAATGTTCCTGCTGGATTTGATAAAAATGGCTTACCTATTGGGCTTCAGATAATCGGGAAGCAATTTGATGAAGGAACGATATTGAGGATTTCTGATTTTTTGGAGAAAAATTACAGAGATTAATTTGAGACGAGAAAACAAGGCAAACTATGGGTGAATTACACATATGAAGGAGAGATTGTCCTTGACCCATTTATGAGAAGCGGAACAACTGCGATTGCAGCTATTATGACTCATAGGTTTTATGTCAGTTATGAAATTGATGAGACATATGTTGAACTTTCCGAAAAGCAAATAAAGAAATTTTCTGCAAGTTTTCAACCTGATTTATTTGAGAAATTAAAAATAAATTTTAGGTAGCAAATGGCAATACTTGTTGACAAAAGCACTCGTCTTGTGGTTCAAGGGATAACAGGTGGAGAAGGTTCATTCCACACAAGGCAAATGATTGAATACGGCACAAATGTTGTAGCTGGGGTTGTCCCTGGCAAAGGAGGGACATTTTTTGATGAGAAGATACCTATCTTTAACACTGTCCGTGAAGCAGTGGAAAAGGAAGGAGCTAACACCTCCATTATCTTTGTCCCAGCACCATTTGCTCCAGATGCAATTATTGAAGCAGCTGATGCTGGAATTAAACTTATAGTTTGTATTACTGAAGGGATCCCGGCGAAAGATATGATTCAAGTTTACGAGTATCTAAAGCACACAAACTCAAGATTAATTGGGCCTAATTGCCCAGGTGTAATTTCGCCTGGTAAAGCGAAAGTCGGAATAATGCCCGGCTTTATTCACAAAGAGGGAACAATTGGAATTGTTTCAAGAAGCGGGACATTGACATATGAAGCAGTAAAACAGTTAACTGAAGCTGGATTTGGGCAATCAACGAGCGTTGGGATTGGTGGAGATCCAGTGATTGGTTCAAAGTTTACAGATATAATTAAACTTTTCAATGAAGATCCTGAAACCGAAGCGATCGTGATGATAGGCGAGATCGGTGGAACAGCTGAAGAAGAAGCTGCCGAATTTGTGAAAAATTATGTAGATAAACCTGTCTTTGGTTTTATTGCTGGAAGGACAGCACCACCAGGTAGAAGAATGGGACATGCTGGCGCGATCATTTCAGGTGGAAAGGGAACAGCTCAGGAAAAGATGAAAGCTCTTGCCGACGCTGGAATTTATGTGATAGAAAATCCAGCTGTTATCGGTGAAACCGTTAAAAGAGTTTTAGGTGAAAAGCCGAAAAGAAAAATTTTTGTCATGTCCTCGGCGAAGAAATCTAAAAAAGGTGTGAAAAAATCAAGTCAGCGTAAGAGAAAAGTTTCAAAGAGGAAAAAATAAAATTAAAAACAAAAGTGAGGTTGAAACTTGACCGAAAGAACGCTTGCTATTTTGAAACCGGACTGTGTTAGAAAAAACCTGATAGGCAAGGTTATCTCACACATTGAGGAAGCTGGCTTCAAAATCGTCGCAATGAAAATGCTTAAATTAACAACTGAACAAGCAAAAGCATTCTACTATGTTCACCGAGAGAAATCTTTCTATAACGACCTTGTTAACTTTATGACCTCTGGTAAAGTCGTGGCTATGGTGCTTGAGAAGGAGAATGCTGTAAGCGATTTCAGGGAATTGATCGGCGCTACCGATCCGAAAGAAGCGAAAGAGGGAACTATAAGAAGATTATATGCGGATAGTAAGCAAGAAAATATAGTTCACGGCTCTGATTCCATTGAAAACGCAAAATTTGAAATTTCATTTTTCTTCCCCGAAGCTGAGCTGATAGCGAACGAAGTTTGAGAATAAATCCCGTGGGCTTTATGCTCACGGGTTTTTTAATAATAAAATTTTACGCACAAAAATGGGAAAAATAATTATGTTAATTATTTTGCTCTCAACCTTATCGCTTTCTCAATCCAAGCGCGTAAAAATTGGAGCGGAGGTTTTTCTTGAAAGGCACCTTGATCTCGTGAAAGGTAAGAGAGTTGGAATCGTTACAAACCATACTGGGCTTTTGCCAGATGGAAGACATATCGTTGATGTTTTAAACTCAATTGAGAATGTGAAAGTTGTCGCTCTTTTCGGGCCTGAACATGGGATAAGAGGGGAAGTCCCAGATGGCAAAAGCATCGCTCACGGTATTGATACAAAAACCGGCATCCCTGTTTACTCTCTTTATGGTGAAGTTAAAAAACCAACAGCTGAAATGCTTAAAGATATTGATGTTTTAATTTTTGACATTCAAGATGTCGGCGCGAGATTTTATACTTATATTTCAACGATGAGCTACTGCATGGAGGCATCCGCTGAGCAAGGTAAAAAGTTTATTGTCCTTGATAGACCAAATCCAATTCGTGGAGTTTATGTTGACGGTCCTATTCTTGATCCTAAGTTTAAGTCGTTTGTCGGGCTTCATACAATCCCAGTTGCACATGGCATGACAGTTGGGGAACTTGCGAAAATGTTTAATGAAGAAGGATGGCTTGAAAACAGGGTAAAAGCTGATTTAACGGTGATAAAAATGGAAAATTATTCAAGGAAGATGTGGTTTGATCAAACCGGGCTACCTTGGATAAAACCATCTCCAAATATGATGACGCTTAAAACCGCTATAGTTTACACAGCTACTTGTTTCATTGAGGGAACAAATGTATCTGAAGGCAGGGGGACAAATCATCCATTTGAATGGATAGGAGCGCCATGGATTGACTCAAAAAAGTTTGCTAAAGAGCTAAATTCTTACAATCTTCCAGGAGTCAAGTTTGAACCTATTGAATTTACACCGACTGATATTGAAAAAGTTACCATTGATCCAAAATATGAAGGACAAAAATGTGGCGGCGTGTTTTTAAATGTTTATGATCGTGAAAAGTTTGAACCAGTGAAAACGGCAGTTTATATTCTTTACACATTGAAAAAATTGTATCCAAACGAATTCAAATGGAGAACCGCAGGGCAAGATAGATTATGGGGCACTGATAGAATTAGATTAATGATTGACGAAGGGAAAAAACCAAGCGAGATAATAAAATCTTGGGAGACCGAATTAAAAGAATTCTTAAAAATCAGGGAGAAATATATGCTTTACAACTAATTTGGCTTATCTAAATGAGAAGGCGAAAACCTGAATTGATACTTGAAGAGTTGGAAAAATTCGTGAAAGATTTGGGTATAACTTTACGATATGAGCGAGGTGATTTTGAAGGTGGGTATTGCGTTTTGAAAGAGCAGAAAATGATAGTCATAAACAAGTTAGCAAATACTCAAAAAAGAATTTCATTGCTTTCGCAAAGCATCGTTGAAATGGGGATTGACGAAAACTTGATAAGTGAGAACATCAAGAGCATAATTGAGGATGAACTTGCTAAACTAAAGTTAAGGCAAGAATGAAAATACTTGTGATACACGGGGCAAATTTAGGTATCCTTGGGAAAAGAGAGCCAGAAATTTATGGCTTGTTAACCATTGATGAGATCAATAAAATTTTGATGGAGAGTTTTAAAGGTGTTGAGTTTGAATTTTTCCAGTCAAACATTGAGGGCGAAATTGTAAATAAGTTAAATTCTTTAATTGATTCTGATTTTGACGGTGTGGTTATAAATCCTGGGGCTTTTACTCATTACTCTTTTGCGATAAGAGATGCAATTTCAGCGCTGAAAATACCTGTAGTTGAAGTTCACTTATCAAATTTATATTCTCGTGGGGAGATAGAAGGGTTTAGACAAAAAAGCGTAATTGCGCCCGTTTGTAAAGGATATATTGCAGGTTTTGGATATTTGAGTTATATTTTAGGAGTAGAAGCGATCTTGAAACTCAAGATAAGTTGATTATGATTAAAGCAGTTATATTTGATCTTGATAACACGCTCGTGGATTTTATGACTATGAAAAGACAGGCTATTGATGCTGCAATAAGTGCGATGATTGATGCTGGATTGAAGATCTCACCTGAAGAAGCGAGGCGAAGGATTGATAGAATTTATGCTGAAAAGGGAATAGAATATCAACAAGTTTTTGATGATTTTTTGAAGGAAATCTACGGAAAAGTTGACTACAAAATTCTATCTGCTGGGATCGTTGCTTATAGAAGAGCCAGGGAAGCAGCGCTCGTTCCATATCCACATGTCTATATGACATTGACAACTCTTTTGAAAATGGGATTAAAGCTCGCTGTTGTTTCTGATGCGCCAGCTCGTGAGGCGTGGTTGAGATTATGTTATTTAAATTTTCATCATATTTTTGACCATGTGATCACTTTTGACGATACTGGTGAACGAAAGCCAAGCCCTGTACCTTTTCTTAAGGCTTTGGAGCTTCTTGGTGTTAAACCTGATGAAGCAATTATGGTTGGAGATTGGGCTGAAAGAGATGTGGTTGGAGCGAAGAAAGTCGGGATGAAAACAGCTTTTGCAAGATATGGAGATACATTTAATACGCAAAATCCAGAAGCGGATTACGAACTAAATGATATAACTGAATTGATAGATATAATCAAAAAGGAAAACGGTTGGGAATGATAATTGGCGTTGGTGTTGACATAGTAGAGATTGAAAGATTTAAAAATTTAACACAACGATGGGGGGAACATTTTCTGAAGAAAGTTTTTACGCAAAAGGAAATAGATTACTGCCTTTCAAGAAAAAATACCTACCAGCACCTCGCCGGAAAATTCGCTGCGAAGGAAGCCATAAGCAAAGCTATTTCAACAGGATGGAGCGGAATTTTTAGATGGAAAGATGTAGAGATCTTAAACGATGAAAATGGCAAGCCAGAAGTTATGCTTTATAATCAGCTCAAGATTCAGTTCAATTCCTGCTTAATTCACATTTCAATTTCGCATTCTCAAAATTATGCGGTTGCTTTCGCTGTAATTGAAAGAAATTAATCCAAATTAAAAAGGAGATTTAACATGCCCGTCGTAAAGCCATTTTCTACAATTGCAGAAATGTTTGATGTGATAACTCGTCATTTCATTGATTCCGAAAAGCCAGCATATCTATATAAAGTTGCTGGCGCTTATAAACCGCTTTCATACAAGGAATTAAGAGAGATGGTTGAGCTTACGGCTTGCGGACTTGCTTCACTTGGGCTTAAAAAAGGTGACAAGGTTGGGATTGTATCCGAGAATAGAATTGAATGGATAATAGTTGACTTTGCTATGACAACAACAGGTATAATTGATGTGCCAGTTTATCCTACATTGACGCCGAAGCAAATTGAATATATTTTCAACAATGCGGGTGTTAAGGCGACTTTCGTATCAAATCAAGTTCAATTGTCAAAAATTGAGAAAATTTATGACGATGTGAAAACACTTGATAAAGTTATAATTTTCACTGAAAAAGGGATCGCTGCGCCAGATTATCTTTTGAGTTTGAGGGAGCTGATGGAGCTTGGGAGAGATTTTAAGGAGAAAAATCCAGATTATTGGATAAATGCAATAAAAGAGATTAAGCCAGAAGATGTTTTAACAATAATTTATACATCTGGAACGACGGGAGAGCCAAAAGGGGTTGTGTTAACTCATAAAAACCTCGTTTCAAATATCTTGAGCGCAACTCAAGTTGTCCCGATGACGCCCGAGGATACACTTCTTTCATATCTTCCGCTTTCGCATTCTTTTGAAAGAATGGCTGGATTTTATGCAGCGTTTGCTTGTGGTGGAATCGTGGCTCTTGCCGAAAGCATTGATACAATAGCTCAGAACTTGCTTGAGGTAAGACCGACGCTTATGACATCTGTTCCAAGGCTATTTGAGCGACTTTATAATAGAATAATTAAAGGGGTTGAATCTGGACCAGCAGTAAGAAAAAAGATCTTCTATTGGGCTCTTGATGTTGGAAGAAAATATGTCCAAGCAAGTAAAAAAGGCAAGGTTCCAGCTTGGTTGAAATCTCAATATGCTCTTGCAAATAAACTTGTGTTTTCAAAGTTAAAAGAAAGAACTGGTGGTAGAATAAAGTTCTTCGTCTCTGGCGGAGCTGCACTTGCGAAGGAACTTGGAGAGTTTTTTGAAGCTCTTGGAATTAAAATTATAGAAGGATATGGTTTAACTGAAACATCGCCGGTTTTGACTGTAAATCGCCTTGATGATTATAAGTTTGGAACAGTTGGTAAACCAATACCAGGTGTGGAGATAAAAATTGCTGAGGATGGGGAAATACTCGCGCGAGGTCCAAATGTCATGCAAGGTTATTACAACAATCCAGAAGCAACAGCTGAGGTAATTGATAAAGATGGCTGGTTTCATACAGGTGATATAGGTTATTTTGATGAAGATGGATTTTTAGTTATAACGGATAGGAAAAAACACATTTTTGTTAGTTCAGGTGGTAAGAACATAGCACCACAGCCGATTGAAAGTTTATTAGTGCAATCAAATTACATTGATCAAGCAGTTGTGATAGGCGAGGGGAAACCATTTTTAACTGCTTTGATCGTCCCAGATTTTGAAGCCATAAAAGATTACGCTAAACAACATGGAATACAATTTAACGATGAGAAAGAATTAATCCATAGAGATGAGATTTACAGGTTATTTGAGCGGGAGATTAAAAGAATAAATAAAGATCTCGCTCAGCACGAGCATATCAGAAATTTCCGTTTGCTTGAAAAGCCATTCACGATTGAAGATGGAGAATTGACCCCAACTTTAAAGGTTAAAAGAAAAGTCGTTGAGCAAAAATATAAAGAACTAATTGAGCAAATGTATGAAGAACTTGGCGTTTAGCTTGATTATGATCGTTGTTCTAAATTCGCTATTTGCTAAGGATGAAAATCCAGTTAAGGTTGACATTATTTCCGATTGGGATGGTGTTTCGGAAAAATTTTTCCTTGGTGTTAGATTTAGCATCTCTCCTGGTTGGTATGTTTACTGGCAAAATCCAGGGGACGCTGGACTTGCGCCTGAAATTAAGTTAACACCTTTATCGTCTTTGAAAACGGGTGAAATTTTATTTCCAGTTCCGAGAAAAATTGTCCATGAAAACATCATATCTTTTGGTTATTACAATGAGGTTGTGCTTCTGATACCTGTTCAGATTGTTTCAAAGGAATTTGCGAAGAAAGGAAATGTTATTAAAGCTCAGATCAATTGGCTTGTTTGTAAGGAAAGTTGTGTTCCTGGCAAAGCAACCCTTGAGTATGTGTTTAAAAAGGCGACTCCAAAGGAAGTTTCTTTGATCAAAAAATATAAAGATATGTTGCCGAAGAAATTTGAAAATTCTGGGCTTGAGGTTAAAAATTTTAGCGTTGATAAAAAAGGCAATTCAAGATTGATACGAGTTGAATTACTTGGAAAAAATGTTGGGAAAATTCGGGATTTTTATCCGTATCCGTTAGATAAGTTTTTAATTGATTTGAAGAGCATAAAACTCAAAGATGGGCGAATTGAAGTAATGGTCACACCAACAACGGCTGATGCTGAAGTGAACTTTTTGGGTGGTTTAGTCGTCGTAAATGGTGAAGGTTATGAACTTAAAATTAAAACAAAATAAAAAAAGAGATGACAAAATGAACATATTTAATGTAGTTGGATTTTTTGTAGTTGCCTTGGCGCTTTCGTTCTTATCTGGGCAAGATAAAAAAGTTGAAGTTGGAAGCGTTGTCCCTGATTTCAGCTTAACGGATTTGAACGGTAAGGTTGTTAAGTTATCTGATTTTAAAGGGAAGGTAGTAGTTCTTGAATGGACAAATCCAAATTGCCCGTTTGTTCAGCGTGTTTATAAAGAGAAGATAATGCCATCGGTTCAGAAGGAATTTGTCCAAAAGGGCGTAGTGTGGATTATTATAAATTCAACCAATCCTAAACATAAAGATTACTTAGAGCCCAAGGAATTGCAAAAAATTTATAACGAGTGGGGTTCATCTTATACGGCTTATTTAATTGATCCAGATGGCAAAGTTGGAAAAATGTTTGATGCTAAGACGACTCCCCATATGTTTGTTATAAATAAGGATGGTAAACTTGTTTACAATGGCGCAATTGATGATGATCCAAGAGGCGAGAAGAAGGAGAAAATAAATTATGTTAAAAACGCTTTAAGTGAGATCCTTGCTGGTAAGCCAGTTAGCGTAAGCATTACAAAGCCATATGGATGTTCTGTTAAGTATGCAGAGCAGTAAGTTGTTATTTTCTTAATCTTTTTTGGAAAGCTTGACTTTTTTGATTTGAGAATTTATATTAATTACTGTAAGAGCGCGAGTAGTTCAGATGGTAGAACACCAGCTTCCCAAGCTGGGTGTCGCGGGTTCGAGTCCCGTCTCGCGCTCTTTTAAAATTTGTGGCGCGTTCGTCTAGCGGCCTAGGACACCGCCCTCTCAAGGCGGAGATCGCGGGTTCGAATCCCGCACGCGCTACTACCTCTTGACAAATTGAAACTTTTTTATTATATTTCGCTTGAATGCAGATTAAGTTTGCATTATAGATAAGTTCAAAATTGAAATAAAAACAAAAAGCACCTTCCTTTAGAGGATTTTTAAAAACTTAAGTGGAGGTGTGAGGCTTAATAGATTGATAATTCTTACTTTCCAACCGCTCGTTGAATAGCCATTTTAAGTTAACTTATCTAACTTTTCTTTGCCATCTTTTTCAAAAACTTATAATGGAGGTAAAATTATGAAAAAGTTAATTTTCAGTTTGTTCCTACTTTTAACTGTCGCAACACTTGCCTTCGCACAGCTTGGGGCTATAAGGGGAAGAGTAACAGATGCTCAAACTGGAGAAGCCCTGCCTGGAGCAAATGTCTTTTTACTTAACACAGTTTATGGTGCAGCAAGCGATGCAGCAGGTTTCTATGTTATTAAAAATGTTGTCCCGGGGACATATACTCTTGTTGCGAGGTATGTGGGTTATCAAGAATTTAGACAAAGTGTTACAGTAACGCCCGGGGACACAATTACAGTAAATGTTAGATTGGTGCCAGGGCTTATACAAGTAAGCCCAATTGTTGTTACTGCAATTGGTGTTGAGGAGGAAAGAGCAAAACTTGGAACCTCTGTTTCAAGCGTAACAGGTGAGACAATTTTAAGAACTGGTTATACAAATGTTATTTCTTCAATTGCAGTTAAAGCTCCGGGTGTGTTTACAATTGAAGCAGTTGGAGATCCTGGAGCTGCAACAAGAATTGTTCTTCGTGGTCCGAGGTCATTACAAACCGCCAATCAGCCGTTGATCGTTGTTGATGGTGTTCCGATATGGAACTCAACATTTGGAGCAAGCGTTGGTAATGTTTCAACCATATCAAGAAATGTTGATATAAATCCTGAAGATATTGAATCAATTGAAGTTATGAAGGGACCTGCAGCAGCTGCTATTTGGGGTGCAAGAGCAGCTAATGGTGTCATAGTTATAAAGACAAAATCAGGTTCCTTCTCAGCTGCGAAGAAAATTCGTTTATCACTTAAAGGTAGAATACACAGAAGTGAACTTTTAAGACCATTCCCGCTCCAAAGAGAATTTGGACAGGGACAGCACGGGAATTTTGTATTTAATGGCTTGTTGTCTTGGGGTGACAGAATTGCAGATAGACCTGGTGGACCTGATTCACTCGCAAGACCTGATTATCCATATTCAAGAATAGTTGTAAAAAGATCAAAAGATACTTATGATCACGCAACAGAATTATTCCGCAAGCCGACAACCTGGAACTATTCAATTGAGATAAGTGGCGGAGATGAATGGGGTTCATTTTATTTGAACGCTGAGCGACTTGAGGAGCAAGGTATCATACTTGCAAATAGCGACTTCAAGAGAACATCAATCAGGGCAAACGTTTCAAGAAGGTTTGCGGAAAATATAACTGCAAGAGTTAATGCTGCATATGTTAAGACATCAACCAACAGAATACAGCAAGGTTCAAACATAAGTGGTCTTTTGTTAGGTGCATATAGAACACCACCCGATTTCAACAATTTGCCCTATGTTGTAACATATGTTTCGCCAGCTGGGGCTAGATTCCCGAATTCACACAGATCATATAGAAATGCAGAAGGTGATCCAGCAAGAGGAGTTGGTTATAATAATCCATTCTTTACAATTTATAGAAATAACACACTTTTCTATACTGATCGTGTGTTTGGAAGTGCAGAGATAAGCTATGACCCGTACAAGTGGTTGAATATCACATATCGTATAGGAGCTGACTATTATACTGACAGAAGAAACCAACTCTGGCCATTTCAAGATGCAGCTATTCCAACTGGAAGAGTAAGTCGTGAGGTTATTTCGCAGTTCCAGATAAATACAGATTTAATGGTCAGATTGAAATATCAGTTCAACAAAATTATTTCTGGTTCATTCCTTTTGGGTGCCCACCTTGATCATGAGCTAACAGATAATACATTTGTTCAGGGTACGAGATTTATACTCGCAGATGCACCGCCATACATTTTGAATACATTGGATTATCTCCCGGATGAAGGTAAGACAATCGTTAGAACAGGTGCATTTTATGGCGAGATTGGAGTTGATGTATTTGATCAAGTTTATGTCCGTCTCAGTGGAAGGAATGAGAGTGCTTCAACATACGGAGCAAGAGGTAAGAAAACATATTTCTTCCCATCAGGAAGCGTTGCTTGGGAATTTACAAAACTTCCATTCTTTACCACTCAGCCTATAATTACCTTTGGAAAACTCCGTGCAGCAGTTGGAGTTGCTGGTGTTAGACCACCGGCATATGTGACGCGAACCTACTATGTTAATGCTTCATTTGGTAATGGATGGGGTCCTGTCACTAATGCGATTTATTATGGTGGTGGATCAGTTCAATCATCTCAACTTGGTAACCCAGAAATCAAGCCTGAGCTGACGACCGAAGTTGAATATGGAATTGATTTGAGATTGTTAAGCGATAGGCTGAGCATAAGTGCGACAAGATATACAAATAAGACAAAGGATGCTATTTTGAATGTTGCTGTTCCACCGTCAAGCGGATTTTCAACAAGATGGGCTAACACAGCAAAAATTGACAACAAAGGTACAGAACTTCAAGTTATCGCTGAGTGGTTAAGATTGGGTAGCTTCTCCTGGACAACGACAATTAACTGGTCGCAAAATAAAAATACAGTAGTAGAACTTGCTCCTGGAATTGAATCAATTGCTCTTGCTGGATTTGTTGATCCAAGCTCAAGAGCGGTTAGGGGCTATCCAATGGGTGTTCTTTATGGTTCAAGATGGGAGAGATGGACCAGAGATACTACGGTTACGATCGGAGGAAGACAATATCAATTCAAAGCTGGTTCAATAAGACTTAATCCGAATGGATTCCCAATTCCTTCACCAATTTACGGAGTACTTGGAGATCCGAATCCTGATTGGAGAGCTGGTTTCATTAATACATTGAGATTTGGAAGATTAACTTTAAATGTTGTCGTTGATGTTGCGAAAGGTGGTAAAATCTGGAACGGAACAAAGGGAGCACTTTACTACTTCGGAACCCATGGAGATCAAAACTGGTGGACAACAATTTCTGCTGATGAAGCAAATACATTGAAGAACTATTTAGGTTTAACACCTAACCAGTTTATGGCTACTTATCCAACGAGAAATGTGTATAGGAGAAATCCTGATGGAACAGTTTCATTCCGTGGTTATGTTGCTGACTTTGGTGGCGGAAGGGTTATAGTTGATGAATATTATTTCTATTCAGGACCTGGTTCTGGTTTCACTGGACCGGCTGAGCAATTTATGGAAGATGCTGGATATGTGAAATTAAGAGAAATTTCATTAACATATAACCTGCCTTTAAGAAGGTTTGGGCTTGAAAGCATAGATCTTGGTGTGATTTTGAGGAATATGAAGATATGGACTAAATACACAGGTATTGATCCCGAGACAAACTTGACTGGACCAACAAACGGACAGGGTCTTGACTACTTTAACAATCCACCGATGAGAAGCATAGTTTTCTCAATTAGCGTCAATTATTAAAACTTATTGGGGGAAGCTTAGTGTTAGGCTTCCCCCCTCTTAAATTTTAAACAAAAAATAAAATATAAAGGAGAGGAAGTGCTATGAAATCAATTCTGGGTTTAATACTAACTGGGGTAATAATAACCTTTGCATTTCTTGGGTGTAGCAAATTAACTGAGGAGTATGTTAAAGGATACGAAGATAGCCCACTTCTACCAGCCACAGCTCCTGCTGTTAAAATTTTCGCTGGAGCGCAAGCTGCATTTATTGAGTTTTATGAGGGAACACCGAGCAAATTAGCAGCTATATGGGCACAACAAGCAACTGGAGCTGATAGACAATTTATGGCTTATGATATTTATAATATTACTGCTAATGATTTTTCAAATGATTGGTTCCTTGCTTATACTCGTGTCTTAACAAACCTTAAAATAGCACAGCAGAAGGCTCAAGAGGAAGGTTTATTAAATGTGTATGGTGCTGCAAAGATCCTTGAGGGAATACATATGGGAACAGTTGCTGCGCTTTGGGGAGATGTGCCTTATTCAGAAGCTGCTCAACCCGAAAGAACTTTAACGCCAAAGTATGATAATCAAATTGAAGTTTATAGGGCTGCCATAGCTGCTATTGACACTGGTATTCGGGTCTTAACACAGAATCCGGCTGCGTTACCACAAGATATATTTTCAACCGGTGGTAGCACTGCCAAGTGGATTAGGGCGGGTTATTCAGCAAAAGCTCGTTATCTTATGCATCTTGCAAGAAAAGATAATTATCCAACTGATGTTCTTGATCAAGTAATTAGTGCAGCTTTAAATGGAATAACTGCAACCACCAGAACTGGTACACCACCAGCAGCTGGATATGGAACTGATGATTTGGTATTCACTCATGGGACAACTTATCAAGGAAATATGAATTTGTGGTATTCCTTCATTGTTCAAGATAGATCTGGTTACCTCAGAGCATTGAAATGCTATGCTGTGAGAATGCTTGGCGCAAGAGGAGCAGCTGAATCAGGAAGATTTAACTATTATTTTACTGCTGATAGCAATGACTTAAGAACGACTGGAACTGCTGCGTATGCAGCAAATGCTTACTTCCCAGTAATAAGAGCATCTGAAACTTTGCTTCTTCTTGCGGAAGCCTACGCAAGAAAAGGAGATCTTGCTAATGCTGTAACTTATTTAAATAGAGCAAATACATACAACAATACTATTTTCGGGACAACATTGAGAACAAATTATACGACTGCCGATTTCCCAACTCAAGCAGCTTTACTGCAGGCAATTTTCAATGAGATGTATCTTGCATTGATGCATCAGGTTGAGGTATTTAATTTCTTGCGAAGGATTGACTATCAGATTCAGTATACTGAGCCAGGGACAGGCCGAGTTGTTCCTTTAACACCGAAGCGTGGGACTTTATTCCCGCAGAGATTTTTCTATCCACAAAGTGAAGTTTCAACGAACCCAAGGATACCATGGATTCAAACTGCGGATGATTTGTTTGCTAAAACCCGTGTTAATGGTGGAACAAGATAATTTATGTTGATTACTTAAAAACTTCCAAAAGGCGTGGCACTTGCCACGCCTTTTGGGTTAAGAGTAAAAACAAAATTGAGGTGATTGATATGAAATGGATAATTTTATTAATTTTGGCTTTTGTTTCTACTTCTTTTTCTCAGCAATTCGGTGAAATCAGGGGAACTGTTTATGATAGGGAAACAAATAACCCACTTCCAGCAGCATCTGTTGTAATAGTGGGAACACAAATAGGTTCTGCTACCGATCTTAATGGTAATTATATTATCAAAAATGTTAAACCGGGCACATACAAAGTGCAGGCAAGGTTTGTTGGATATGGTTCTCAAACAAAAGATGTAACGGTGAGAGCGGGTGAAACCGTAACTGTTGATTTTTATCTCGCGCCAACAGCTTTGCAGTTAGACGAGATAGTCGTCACTGGAACTGGAACAGCTCTTGAGAAGAGAAGTGTTGGAAATACAGTTGGTACTGTCACAATTAAAGATATTGAAATTGCTCCTGTAAGAAGTATTACAGAAGTGCTTCAGGGTAGAGTTTCTGGACTTGTTGCATTACCAAGCTCGGGTCAAGCTGGTAGCGCAGCTGCAATTAGATTAAGAGGTTTAATAAGTGTATCTCAAGATAATTCACCATTGATTTATGTTGATGGCGTAAGAGTTGACAATGCAAGCATTGACTATGGATCAGTTTGGACTGGCGGACAACATCCATCAAGATTAAACGATATAATCCCAGCTGATATAGAAAGAATTGAAGTTATAAAGGGAGCAGCTGCAACTACTTTATATGGAACTCAAGCAGCAAATGGCGTTATCCAAATCTTTACAAAGAAAGGTATAACAGGACAGCCAACTATTAATTTCATGATTGAACGAGGTGGTGTAAGTGTTCCAAAGAAACTTTATTCAACTGGTTATCTGATTGGAATTTTCCCAACAGGCGAGAGTATAACACTTGGAGCTCGCAGAACTCCAGATAGTGTAAAAGTTGCAAGCGAAGGGCTTGCAAATAGCTTGCTATCAACTGGACCATATGAGGCATATTTTGCTTCTATTCGTGGTGGAACACCAACTGTAGGTTATTATGTTTCAGGAAGATATGAAAATGAGGTTGGTTCTATTACATCAAACTATTTCAGGCGAATTTCTTTTAGGGGTAATTTAAATGCAGTAGGTGGGGAAAACTGGGATATACAAGCTACCGCTGGTTATACTTATTCTAAATTGAAACGACCAAATAACGATAATAACATCTATGGAGTAATTCCGAATGCTTTGTTGGCACGAAGAAATTTAGCTACAACTACAAATCCTTATGGCGAACCATTCACACCTTTAAATATCGCTCGTGAGTTAAATAACCTTCAAACAACACATGCCTTTACAGGTGGTGTGACTTGGAATCATAGACCTTTTGGAACCTTCAGACACAAAGTAACAATTGGATTTAGCGTTACAGCGGAAGAGAATGAGCAGCTTTTCCCATACGGACTTGGATTTATTTATTATCCTTATGGAATGAAAGGTAATCAAAGAAGGACATTCTATTCTTTGACACTTGATTATTCTCTTGCTTGGCATATTGCTTTGACAGAGAAGATCACTTCATCTCTAACTGCTGGACTTCAGGGCTTTGCCGATTCAGACTATAGAGTTTTTGGACAGGGAAGAGATTTCCCAGCACCAGGTCTTTCGGTAATTTCAGCAGGAGCAGTAAGAACAGCTGATGAATTTAGGTATAGAGTTATCAATGGTGGAATTTTTGTCCAAGAGCAAATTGGATTTGCAAATACTTTCTTCATAACAGGTGCTTTGCGACTTGATGGGAATAGCGGATTTGGTCCAGACTATGGACTTGCTCTTTATCCAAAAGCTCAAGCATCATTCATTGCATCTGAACTTGGTTTTTGGCCAAAGGATATCTGGAATTCAATGAAATTAAGAGCAGCTTGGGGTCAAGCTGGACTTGCACCAGGTGTGTTTGACAAGGAAAGAACTTGGGATGCTGTCGCTGGTCTTGATGGTGTTCCTGCGGTTACACCAGGAAATATTGGAAATAGAAAACTTAAACCTGAAAGAAGCGATGAATTAGAAGTTGGTTTTGACGCTGGTTTCTTTAATGATAGACTTGGAATTGAATTTACATATTATAGGCAGATAACAAGAGATGCTTTGCTTTTGAAACGCTACCCACCATCTGAAGGATGGCTAAATCTCCAGCTTACAAATGTTGGTGAGGTAAGAAATAAGGGAATTGAATTAACAATAAGAAGTATTCCTGTATCAACTTCTATAATTTCGTTGGATGTTAACTTCATGATATCAACAAATGACAATAAGGTAACTTCTCTCGGTGGCACAGCACCACTTCCATATGGTTTAGGTGGAATCGGAGAAGTACGAGAAGGGTATCCAATAAACTCATTCTGGGGTTATAAGTTAATTGGTATAAAACCAGGTTCTCTAACATCTGCGCTCACACTTCTTAACCAGTATAGAACGGGTGTGAGAACGCCGAATAACTTCCAGAACCCGACACACAGAAGAACAATAATGAACGCTATTGCTAGCACTGCGGTTGTGGTTGACTCTGTAAAGACATTCCTTGGAAATGCCTATCCAAAGCTAAATGGTTCAATTTCCGCAACCTTGACTTTGTTTAGAAGAATTAGTGTCTATGCATTTGTAGAATGGGCAACGAAGTTTTATGTTTATAATAATACTGCAAGGTTTATGGTTAGATATAACACTTATGTTCCAGAAATTGAGGCACAGCAAAAGGTATTTATGGCAAGGGATACAGTAGAACTTGAACAGGCGCTTAGAGAATGGATGAAGTATGATTGGAGAGCTGATGCCCTTTGGGTTCAAAAAGGTGACTTCATTAGATTAAGAGAAATTGGGATATCTTATACTTTGCCAACTAGCTTTACAAGATTCTTGGCTTCAAGAAGGGTAACTCTTACATTTTCCGCAAGAAATGTAGCTCTTTGGACAAAATACGGTGGTCCTGATCCACAAGTTAATTATGCTGGTACAGGTCCAAATCTAAACCAAGGTACGGATTTCTTAACTTTACCTCAATCAACGCGATATATTTTCAGTTTAAGTGTTGAATTTTAATTTGATCAAAATAAAGCGGGCGTTTTTAACGCCCGCTTTTTAAAAACAAAATTCTTAAAGGAGGGAGTTTATGATGAAGATTTTAAAATCAATCGTTTTATTTGGTCTCTTAATTCTCTATGTTGGATGTAAACAGTCACTTCAAGTTGAAAATCCGAACCAAATAACTGATGAGAACTTAAATCAATCTACAGCAATTCCTGCAATTGTAACTGGTATTGCAGCAGATTTTGCCGTTCAATATCAATGGACAATAATTTGCTCTGGATTGTTAAGTAATGAGCTTATTCATATTGGTTCATTCCCAACATTTAGAGAGATGCACGATGGGCAGGTTCAAGACAATAATACAACTATGGAAGATTGGTTTGGTTTTATTCAAAGAGCGCGTTGGGTTGCTGAAAATGGAGCAGAAAGAATTAAAAGGATCGTTGGAGAGGACTCAGCGAAGAAAATGATTGAATATGCACTGGCTCGTATTTATGCTGGTTTCTCGCTTATTCACTTGGCAGATATGTGGAATGGTGCTCCGATTGATGGAGGTCCACTATTGACAAGAGCTCAAATTTATGATAGAGCTATTGCGCACTTCACCGAAGTTATAAATATAGCCGACGGTTTACCAGCGGGAAGAACATTTAGAAATGGACATCAGACATTAAATAGAGATCAGGTTAAAGCAATTGCTTATTTAGGAAGAGCAAGGGCGAAATTACATAAGGGTGATTTACCAGGAGCTTACAACGATGTTGCAAATCCAGCCTTGTTTACTGGGCTTAGGTTTGACGCTGTATATTCAGAAAATACAAGCAGGGAAAACAATCAAGTATACATTTTTGCTTACGATAGACCTGAAGTTGCAGTTGGACCAAGACATCAAATCGTTGGAGACCCCAGAGTTCCAGTTGAGCGACCAACCGCTGGAAGACCATACTGGAGGCAGACAAAATATCCAACTCGTGCTGCAGATATACCAATAGTAAAGTGGCAAGAAGCTAATTTGATAAGAGCTGAGTATTTCCATTCACAGGGAAACATTACAGCAGCACTTGCTGAAATTAACAGAATTAGAGCAGCAGCAGGTTTAAAAGATACAACAGTTGGAAACTCACCTGCTGCTTTATTAAACCTTATTCGCGAGGAAAGGCAAAAAGAATTTTTCTTGGAGGGAATGTATCTGCAAGATTTGAGAAGATTTAACGATCCATTTTTGCAGGGACGAATGGCGTTCTTCCCACTTGGTAGAAGAGAAAAAGATACGAATCCTAACTTATAAAAGTTGATTTATCAAAAAACTTCCAAAAGGCGTGGCACTTGCCACGCCTTTTTTGTTTCTTGTGAAATTATGTTATTTATTTTTATCTTTGTGTAAAAAGTTTGAAAGATCGGTGCAGGAGATCAAATCCTACATAACTCAAGGGGAGATGAAGCGAAAGTATGTTAAGCGAATGTTTAACGCAATAGCAAAAAGATATGATTTTTTAAATCATCTGTTAAGTTTTGGACTTGACATACATTGGAGACGATTTGCGATAAAGAAACTGAATTTGTCAGGCGGTGAAACAATAGTAGATATCGCTTGTGGCACAGGTGATTTCTCCATCTCTGCCCGTGATAAGTTTCCATCAAAGATTATTGGTGTTGATGTGTCTTTAAATATGCTAAAAATTTTTTCTGACAAGGCTAAAAAATTCAATCTAAATAACTTATCATTATTGTGCGCCGAAGCAGAAAATTTACCTTTGAAGGATAAATCTGTTGATGTCGTTCTCGTTGCTTTTGGAGTTAGAAATTTCTCAAATCTTGAGATGGGTTTAAAAGAAATTCGTAGAGTTTTAAGAGATAATGGTAAATTGGCAGTTCTTGAGTTTTCCTTGCCTAAGGGAATGTTCGGAAAAGTATATCTTTTCTATTTTCGCAAAATTTTACCTTTTATAGGAAATTTGATTTCAAAGCATGAAAACGCGTATACATATCTTCCAGAATCAGTGTTAGTATTTCCAGAAGGCGAAGAATTTACGAAGATTTTAAGTGAGGTTGGCTTTAAAAAGGTTGAAATGTGGCGACTTACTTTTGGTGTTGTTACTCTTTACATTGCTTTTAAATAAAAATTGCGCCCCCAGCGGGATTCGAACCCGCGTTCCAGGCTTGAAAAGCCTGTGTCCTAGGCCTCTAGACGATGGGGGCGTTGAACTTTCTTGTGGGTGAGTAGCGGGGCTCGAACCCGCAACCTCCAGGGCCACAACCTGGCGCTCTGACCGGTTGAGCTATACTCACCGTAAAGAAAGCACTACAAATATAGAAATTTTTTTTCTGTTTTGCAAATTTACGATCGCTTGCTAAAGTTTAATCCAATTTTTATCTTTGTAGAAAAATACTGCTTTTTAAAATGAACTTTTATATTGGGGTTGATGAATCAGGTAAGGGTGATTTCTTCGGTCCGCTCGTGATCGCAGGAGTAGTATCAAATGAAGATGTTAACGAAAAACTTTTAAACGCCGGTGTCAAGGATTCTAAAAAATTATCCGATAAAAAGGTCTTTGAGATTTTTGAAAGAATAAAGGAAATCTGCAAATTTTATGAGGTTGTTGTTATCAAACCAAAAAGATATAACGAACTCACCAGAAAGTTGAATCTTAATAAACTTCTCGCTTGGGGACACGCTCGTGTGATAGAAAACCTCCTTGAAAAAGCCGAACAAGAGAATTTTAAAATTGACAAAATAATATCTGATCAGTTTGGGGATGCATCATATCTTTTAAATGCCTTGATGAAAAGAGGAAGGAAAATTAACTTAATCCAGATGCATAGGGCGGAAATTGATCCAGCGGTTGCCTCTGCCTCCATAATTGCAAGAGCAGTTTTTCTAAATCAACTTGTTGAGATGTCAAGAAAATATGAAATAGTGTTTCCCAAAGGTGTCTCAGATAAAGTGGTTGATGTTGCAAAAGAAATTGTTAAAAAGTTTGGAAAAGATGAACTGTTAAATGTCGCTAAAATTCATTTCAAGACAACAAGCCAAGTTTTGTGAAATTGTAATATAATGGTAGTTTTTGAATTTTAAGATTGTTGTTTTTATATTTTTTTTAAGTTGAGGTGTTTAAACAAAGCGACTTATGTGAAAAATATGATAGAGAGAATAAGAAATTTTTGCATCATCGCACACATTGATCATGGCAAATCAACCCTTGCTGACCGACTACTTGAGAAAACTGGAACGATTCCGGAAAGACAAATGGTTGAACAAGTGCTTGATAATATGGATCTTGAGCGAGAGCGCGGTATAACTATAAAGTCCCACCCAATCCAAATGAGATATAAAGCGAAAGACGGAAACGAATATATCTTTAATTTAATTGATACTCCAGGTCATGTTGATTTTTCTTACGAAGTTTCAAGAGCTTTAGCTGCTAGTGAAGGTGCAATTCTTGTAGTTGATGCAACGCAAGGAGTTGAAGCGCAAACCATAAGCAACCTTTACATGGCTGTTGACGCCGGACTTGAAATTATCCCCGTGATAAATAAGATTGACTTGCCAGCTGCTAAAACAATGATTGATACAGTTAAAACTCAAATTATTGACTTGATTGGTTGTAAAGAAGATGAAATTTTACTCGTAAGCGCTAAAACTGGTTATGGAGTTGACGAACTTCTTGAGGCAATAGTAGAAAGAATTCCATCACCAAAAGGTAATCCAAATGAACCACTAAGGGCTCTTATTTTTGACTCAAAGTATGATTCCTATCGCGGTGTTGTTGTTTATCTAAGAGTTTTTGACGGTGAGTTGAAGGAAGGTGATAAAGTGATGTTTTTTGCTAATGGTAAAATTTTTGAAGCAGAAGAAGTCGGAATTTTAAAGCTTGATAGAATAAGAACGGGGATACTTACAAGTGGTATGGTTGGATATTTAATTGCTGGCGTAAAAGATGTCCATGATACGAGAGTAGGTGATACAATAACACTTGCAAATAATCCAGCAAAGGAACCATTGCCTGGTTATCGCGAAGTAAAACCGATGGTTTATGCCGGCTTTTTCCCCGCTGACTCAGAAAATTATCAAGAATTAAGAGACGCACTTGAAAAATTAAGGCTAAATGACGCTGCGGTCGTATTTGAACCTGAAAGCTCATCTGCACTTGGACATGGCTTTAGATGTGGATTTCTCGGTTTATTGCATATGGAGATAGTTCAAGAGCGACTTGAAAGAGAATTTGGCCTCAACATCGTAACAACTGTGCCAAATGTAGTCTATAAAGTTGTGAAAAGAAATGGCGAAATTATATTTGTAAACAACCCAACAGATATGCCAAGTCCTGGAGAAATTGATCATATTGAAGAACCTTATGTTCGTGCACAAATTATAACACCCGCTGAATACATCGGTGCTTTGATGAAACTTTGCTCAGATAGAAGGGGAGTTTACAAAACTACACATTATGTCTCAGCTGACAGAGCGATCCTTGAATATGAACTTCCACTTTCTGAAATAATTTTTGATTTCTATGACAAATTGAAATCTCTTTCTCGTGGTTATGCTTCATTTGATTATGAATTTCTTGATTATAGGGAATCGGACCTTGTTAAGCTTGATATACTTTTGAACGGTGAACCTGTTGATGCCCTTTCATTCGTTGTCCATAGAACTAAAGCCTATGACTACGGCCGTAAATTATGCTCAAAATTAAGAGAACTTATCCCAAGGCAATTGTTTGAAGTTGTCATACAAGCTGCTATTGGAAGCAGAGTCATAGCAAGAGATGTGATAAAGCCGTTAAGAAAAAATGTCTTAGCAAAGTGCTATGGCGGTGATGTAACAAGGAAGAGAAAATTGCTTGAGAAGCAAAAAGAAGGTAAGAAACGAATGAAGCAAATTGGAAAGGTTGAAGTCCCACAAGAAGCTTTCCTTGCGGTCCTAACAATAGATAACGATTAAAACAAAAACTATAATTAAATGCAACGGAAAAAAGAAACGAAGCAAAAGAAAAAGCCAAAAACTTTTAAGGAAAAGGTTTATAATTTCGTCAAAGAATTTGTCGTCGTGTTCGGAATTTTTCTTGTTCTTAACAGTTTCGTAATTGCTTCTTTTGCGGTGCCAACCTCGTCAATGGAAGACACTGTAATGGCGGGTGATTTCCTTTTTGTTAATAAATTTATCTATAATCTCGCAACGCCTCGGAATATACCTTTGACCTCAATTCGCTTGCCATACATTGTAATACCGAGTTTATGGAAAGTTGAGCGAGGTGATGTGGTTGTTTTTGAATTTCCTGGATATAGAGATGAAATAAAGCATCCCGCGATGATTTATTATCTCAAAAGGTGCATTGGGCTCCCGGGCGATACAATTCAAATAATTGATAAAGTTGTTTATGTCAATGGTAAAATCTTCCCAAATCCCAAATATGTTAAGTTTGAGCGACCCTATATCCTTCCAAAAGACCAACCTGACCCGAGAATTTTTCCCAAAGGTGCTCCATTTAATGAAGATAACTACGGACCGATAGTTGTTCCAAAGAAAGGAGATACTATAAAAATTGACTTGTCAAACTTTGATGCGTGGGAAACATTTATAAAAAGAGAAGGACATTGGGTTGAAATAAAAAATGGGAAAATTTACATTGATGGAGTTGAAAAGAACGAATACATTGTTAAGCACGATTATTATTTCATGCTGGGAGATAATCGGGATAATAGTTTGGATAGCCGTTTTTGGGGTTTCGTCCCAGACAAATATATAGTTGGTTCACCGCTGATCGTTTATTGGTCGTGGAATCCAGATATACCTATCTTCAACATATTTGCAAAAATTGCCTCTGTCAAGATCAGTAGAATTGGTATGATAATTAAATGAACATAGAAATGAACTATAAAAATTCATTTGGTGAGGATCATTACGCACAGATTGGAAGTGAATCAATAGGTGAAGATCAAATCCAAGTAAAAAATTGGCTTAAGCCCTTAGTTATTGCGATTGTCGCAGCAATCATTGTGAAAACTTTTGTATTTGAAGCTTTTAGAATTCCCTCCGGCTCAATGGAAAATACACTTTTACCAGGTGATTTTATAATTGTTTCAAAAATTGGATTCCCCGTTAAAACCCCAAGATATATCCCATTAACAAGAATTGAAATCCCGCAAGTTGAGATATTACCACGGTTTTTTGAACTTAATCATGGCGATGTAATAGTTTTTAGATTCCCCGGCGAAAGAAATGAAATCAGAGCGTCAGAGGATGTGAATTATATAAAAAGATTGATCGGCTTGCCTGGAGATGTTATCAAGATAAAAAATAAGGTCATTTACATCAACGATAAAAAGTTTGAAGAACCACCAACTGTAAAGGTAAATTATGACTTTATAGCGCCTGAGGGATTAGCAAATCCTTATATTTTCCCGGAAGGTTCGGATTATAACGAGGATAACTATGGTCCTATTGTCGTTCCTTTTAAAGGGATGGAAATAAAACTAAACTCAAGGAATTTGAAACAATGGAAGATCATGATTGAAAGAGAAGGGCATAAGGTGGAACTTGTTAATGATAAAGTTATGATTGATGGTAAAGAGGTGGAAAGTTTTGTCTTTAAAAAAGATTATGTTTTTGTGATGGGGGATAATAGAAACAACAGCTTGGACAGTAGATATTGGGGCTTTGTGCCTGTTGATAACATAATCGGAAAGGCGAGCTTTATTTATTGGTCTTGGGATTCGGATATTCCTATTTTTAACATTTTTGAAAAGGTGAAATCAATCAGATGGGAAAGGATAGGGAAAAAAATAGAATGAGCGGGATTTATATCCACATACCATTTTGTGAGAGGAAGTGTATTTATTGCGATTTTTATTCCGTAGAGAACCTTGAACAAATAGGTGTGTTTTTAAATTTTGTTTTGAACGAGATTGAAATTTTTAAAAGCGAAGCAGATTTTTTAGATAAGGTTTGTTTTGATACAATTTATTTTGGTGGAGGAACTCCATCTTTGCTTGAGGTTTCTCAGGTTGAAAAAATTTTAAATGCTTTTTATAAAAATTTCCGAATCGCTGATAAAACGGAGATCACAGTTGAGGCGAATCCTGGAACTGTTGATAGGAGTAAACTCGTTGGGCTCAGAAGTGTTGGCGTAAATCGTTTAAGTTTTGGTGTTCAATCTTTTTTTGATGATGATTTGAGTTTTCTTGGTAGAATTCACAGCTCAAAAGATGCAATTGAGAGTATTCTAACGGCATTTGATTCGGGGTTTGAAAATGTTAATCTTGATTTAATTTTTGGATTGCCACAACAGGATAAAGAGAAATGGCGAAAAAATCTATTGAAAGCTGTTGAGTTAAATGTGCCTCATATATCTGCTTATAACCTGATCGTTGAAAAAGGAACACCTTTGAATGAGATGGTAAGAAGTGGTAAGGTGGAACTTCCGTCCAGCGACGAAGAAGCGGAGTTATATGAAATAACAATGGAGACGCTTGAAGGATTTAATTATATTCACTATGAGGTTTCAAATTATGCTAAGAGAGATTTTGAATGTCGGCACAATTTGAAATATTGGGAATATGAAAACTATATTGGCTTTGGACCATCGGCGCATTCATTTTGGGAGAACAAAAGATGGTGGAATGTGGCAAACCTTAAGAAATATGTAAGTGCCATAGAAAATAAAAAACTTCCGATTGCCAACTTTGAGATCCTATCGGAGGAAAAGATGATTGAAGAGTTTATTTATCTTGGTTTGAGAAGCACAGGAGTTGATTTGAAAAAGTTCAAGGAAAAATTTGGTTTTGATTTTATTGATGGCGAAATTAGTGAAAATTTAAACGAACTAAGCAAACTCGGATATGTTGAGATGGACGAGTTTAAAGTTAAGTTAACGCGCAAAGGTTTTTTGGTTTGCGATGAGATCACTGTTAATTTAATTTCAAAAATAAAATATGTTTTGAGATGAACAAATTTAAGATCAATCACATTATTGGTTTGGCTCTATTTTTGGTTTCTTTTATTGTTTATGCGTTAACAGTTCAACCAAGCGTTCCTTTCTGGGATTGCGGTGAATTCATCGCAGTATCATACTCGCTTGGCGTTCCACATCCACCTGGAGCACCATTTTTCATAATCATCGGAAGAATAGCGACGCTTCTTCCTATAGCGGAAGACATTGCAAAGCGTGTAAATCTTGTAAGTGCCTTTGTGAGCGCTTTGACGGTGATGTTTTTATATTTAATAACAGTCAAATTGATTTTAAGATGGAAACCGAATCCCCAAACGCTAATTGATAAGCTCGCTGTTTATGGAGCTCCTGTGGTTGGTGCATTAAGCCTTGCCTTTAGTGACACATTTTGGTTTAATGCAGTTGAAACAGAAGTTTATGCACCGAGCTTGTTTTTAATGAGCTTTGCGTTATGGCTTGGGATGATATGGTTTGAAAAAGCAGAAAATATTGAAAGCGATAGATTAATACTTTTAATTGCATATGTGATCGGCTTATCCATTGGAGTACACCTCTTAAGCATATTGACAATTTTCACGCTTGCTTTGATAGCTTATTTCAGATTTAGAGAAAAGATTGACTTGAAAAGCTTTACGCTGATGGGCATAATAGCTGTTGGGATATTTTTCCTGATTTACAAAGTGATTATATTTTGGATTCCATCAATGCTTGATGATATGCCTGCCGTTCCAGCGATAATTGCAATTGCGGTTTCATATGGAATCTATTACGCTTACAGGCATAAGCAAAGAATTGTATTTACATTTTTAACTGGTATTTTGCTTGTTTTTCTTGGTTATACGACTTATGCATTGATAATAATAAGAGCAAATGATAGACCAGCGATAAACGAAAACGCGCCTGATAATCTCGTTCGCTTTGTTAAATATCTTGAGCGCGAACAGTATGGGGAACAACCATCTATTTTTAAGAGAAGATGGAGCCAGGAACCAGCACATCAGGAGAATTATCAAAAATATAGCAGTGATTGGGATTATTTTCTCAAGTATCAGTTAAATCATATGTACTTGAGGTATTTCCTTTGGAATTTTGTTGGACGTGCTGGGGATATTCAAGACGCACCTATTGCCTTTATAAAAGCAGAAAGTGGATGGGGAAAACCTGAGGAGTTTCCAAATAGATATTTTGCTCTTCCGCTTCTTGTTGGACTTTTTGGGCTTTATTATCATTATCGCAAGGATTGGAAGATGTTTTTGTCTTATCTTTCTCTATTTCTTGTAACTGGAATTGGGCTTGCAATCTATCTTAATATGCCTGAGCCACAACCAAGAGAAAGAGATTATGTTTTCGTTGGTTCGTTTTTTGCATTTGCAATATGGATTGGGATCGGTGTTGCAGGTTTAATTGAATTGTTAAATGAATTAATAAAAACCGAAATCAAAAAAGTTTATGCGATCGCTGTTTTAGTCGTTTCAATTTTTGCGGTTCCATTTAATATGCTTGTCCAAAACTGGGATGACCATGACAGAAGCGGTAATTATGTACCTTGGGACTACTCATATAATTTACTACAAAGTTGTGAGAAGGACGCAATTTTATTTACGAACGGAGATAATGATACATTCCCACTTTGGTATCTGCAGGTGGTTGAGGGTATAAGGAGAGATGTAAGAGTTGTTAATTTGAGCTTGCTTAATACTGACTGGTATATTTTGCAATTAAAGCATGAAGAACCTTATGGAGCTAAAAAGGTTCCAATAAGTTTAAGCGATAACATAATCAGGCAAATCGGACTTGTTCAATGGGAACCGCGAGATGTGACGATCCCAGTTCCAAGGGAAGTTTATGAGAAATTTGGAATTACGGATACATCAATCATCAATCAAGGCAAAATAACATTTAGAATGCCCAACACAATTCAATTTGGTGAGATAAAAGCGATAAGGGTTCAAGATATCTTAGTTCGTGATATTATTGAAACGAATAGATGGGAAAGACCGATTTATTTCGCTGTAACGGTTTCGCCTGATAATTTCATCGGACTTGATGAATATTTAAGGATGGAAGGTCTTGCATATAGAGTTGTTCCTTTCAAAAATCCAAAGGGCTCTCCGACATTTATAGAGGAAAATATAATGAGACAATGTTTGTTCAATGAGCCGAAAGATTTCTATCGTGAGCCACATTATGGATTTAAGTTTAGAAACCTTGATAATCCGAAGGTTCACTTTTTTGAGACGGACAGAAACCTAATGCAGAATTATAGAAATGCGTTTTTAAAACTTGCGATTTATTACTATGAGAATAACCGAGATACATTAAAAGTTCTTGAAGTTCTTGATCATATGGAAAGTAAAATTCCAAACAATGTTTTACCGATGGATTACCGATTAAGATATGATGTTGCCAGGCTATATGATATTGTTGGTGCGCGAGATAAATTTATGAAAATAGCAAAAGAGATTGAACCAATAGCTCTTGAGCAAATAGAGCGTGACCCAGCGAATATCTATGGAGAGTATAATCCTTATGTTATCCTTGTTAATTTATACGAAATGATGGGTGAGTATCAGAAGGCAATTGATATTTTGAACCGAGTTCTTGTGTATTATCCACAGCAATACCAGCATCTCGTTAGAGACAGAATTGAAAGATTACAAGCTAAGTTGAAGGAAGAGAAAAGGTAATGTAATGCTGAAAATAAGTGCCCCCGATATCAATCGGGGGTTTTTTGATTTTGGAAAAGGTGAAAAAACTTTAATTTGACATTGAAGAATTAATTTATTATATTGCAAATAACTTTTGCACTCAGGAACAGTGAAATAGCGAAAGCAACCTCCCGAGAGAATTTAGTTCCTGAGTGTGTGATGGGTGGTTGCTTGAGCAGTCAAATTTATTTAGGAGGTAGTAGTAAGATGTCACGTGGTAAAGTTAAGTGGTTCAACAACAAGAAGGGCTACGGATTTATTGAAACGGAGGATGGGCGTGAGGTTTTCGTCCATTACTCTGAGATTAAATCCGATAAGCGCTTCAAAACCCTTGAAGAGGGGGCAAAGGTTGAATTTGAGATTGTTGACGGGCCGAAAGGACCGAAAGCAGTTAATGTCGTCGTTCTATGAGGTAAGCGTAACCGAATAAGGTGAGCATATCAGAATAAACCCCAATTGTTTTGTTCAGCAAGAACAGGCAATTGGGGTTTTTTAGTTTAAATTAATTTGAATTTATTGAGATGAAGTTTACAAAATCAGACGCCCAAAAGATCGCAAAAGTTTTGAGAACTAAATCTCATAAGGTGAAAAATTTCTATCGTTTTAGGATTGGAAAAACAACACTTGAGGTATATCCAAAAATAAAAATTGGTGAGAAGTTTGGAACGCTTGTTTCCGCTTTCACACCTTATTCTCATCTTCAACTTCATTTTTGCACGGGATATGTCGCAAGTGAAATTCTCGGAGAGGTGACCTTCTTAGGTGAAGTTAATGGTAAGATATCAGGACTAATAGTTGAAGCAAATGGAGGATGCCATCTTTACGCAAATATTGATGCTAAAATTTTATCAGCAGATTTTACTAAACTTGAACCCGAAATTATGATCCCAGGCATAGCTCTTTCGCTTAGCGAGTTATTACTTGATAAGAAAGAAAAAAGATAGCGTGGCAAGAGTTAATATCTCTAATCTTTATAAAAAAGTTAAACTGCCGACCAAAAAAATAAGAGCACTCGTTAAGAATATTCTAAACGGGGAAAAACTTGATTTCACAGAAGTTAATCTAATTTTCATTGATGACGAAATGATACATAGGATCAATAGGGAATTTTTAAAGCATGATTATCCAACCGATGTTATTTCTTTTGAACTTTCGGATGAATTGCCAGTGAAAAGTAAAGTTGCTGAGATATATATCAGCATTGATAGGGCGATAGAACAATCAAAATTTTATAAGGTTAATCTTGAAAATGAAATTGCTCGCCTCGTCGCACACGGTTTGATACATCTTGCTGGATATGATGATAAAACAACAGGTGAAAAGCTAAGGATGAGACGAAAGGAAAGTTATTATATCAAGATGGCAGGATTTTAAATTATCTTTTTCTTATTCTATCGTTTACAATCCAAGCGTATTTGAATCCGTTTTCTATTAAAAATTTTCTTAACAAGCTCGCATCTTGAAGACGCTCAAAGTCCCCAACTCTCACTTTGTAATTCGGTGGTTCATAAATGATATAAACTTTTTGAGATTGAAAAATTGACGAACTTAGAAGGGACTGAACAAGGTTTCTAACTGCATTTGCACTATCAAGTTGATTTGTAACGAGTATTTGGACCCTGAAACCAGAAATCGTTTCCTCGCCCATATTGCTAAACAGACGATGGGGGAAAACAATCTCTCTTATATCATATACAGATGGATTGAATTGCTTTTCGTAGTAGGAAAGAGAGTCTATTTTCTGAGAGAGCGACAATTCTGCTGTTATGAGAAGTAAGAGCGCGATTTTTATAAGCATGTTTAAAACTTTTTATTTTACAATAAAGGCGTCACTGAACTCGGATTTTATTTCGTTAAAGGTGTTAATATCATCTTGATCAAGGGAAATTAAAACTTTAAAAACATCGTTTGCTTTAACCACTTCAGATTTAACTTTGAACTTTGATTGAATGTATTCTTTTATCTTTTCAGCGTGAGAGATTTTTGAATATGCACCGATTTGAACTTTTAATTCTTGCTTTTGATAAGTGGATAAGGACGAATTGGTATAGTTCATATGTTCTTCATCTGATGCTTTTTGAATTAATGGGGTTGTTTGTGATGTTATAAAGGCGTCGGGAAAATTTTCTTTTATGATTTCAAGAGTTTGTAGAAGCATAGTTGAATCGCTTGTACCGTTAATCTGAACTTTGTAAAAGCCAAGGGTTGAATCATAAACAATGTATGCATTTTTGTCTGGATATAGACGAGTAAATCTATCCAGGTGTTCTTTTGCTGAGTTTTTAGTAATAAATGCGCCAATTTGAATTGAAAATTGAGGTATTTGAGTTGTTGATTGTGGTTTTATATCTGTTATAAATGGTTCGGTTTTTCTTTCTTTTACTTCTGGTTGTGATATAGCAAGTGTTGTTTTGATTTCTTCTTTTGACTCTGGCGCAGATTCAATTTGGGTTTGTTTTTTGATTTCTGGCTTTAATTCTGTTTTTGGTTCTGGTTTTTGTCCCTGAATTTGAACAGGATAAGTTGCGATGGGAAGAATTATAGGAGTTACAATTATCTGCGGTATTTTTTCTTGTTTAGTTCTTTTAGGAATTATCACGGAGTCGATCGTATTTTCAGTGATTTGATCAGTGAATATTTTTTTAGGTTGATTCACAGTCATCAATGTCGTGTCATTAGATGTTAAGGTATCAGTTTTTTCGGGTTTAATTTCCATTTTGCTTCCCGCGCAAGAAGTGAGCAGAAAAAGAATAAAAGTTAATGCGATTTTTTTCATCTTTGTATTTTCGGTTTATTAATATAATGATTGAGATTGTTCAGATTTAACTCCTGTAACGATTTTCACGCTTGCGCTTGCTCCGATCCTGTCTGCACCGCTTTTTATCATTTGGAGTGCTTCTTCGTAAGTTCTAATTCCACCGCTTGCTTTGACACCCATTGCGCTTCCGACAACCCTTCGCATTAAAGCGACATCGCCAGCGGTTGCTCCACCCTTGCTGAAGCCCGTTGATGTTTTTACGAAATCTGCATTTGCTTTCTTTGCGAGAAGACAAGCTTTGACTTTCTCTTCATCAGTTAAAAGTGCAGTTTCAAGTATAACCTTTACAAGGACACCATACTTGTGTGCAACATTTACAACGGCTCGTATGTCATGTTCTACATAGTCATAGTATCCTCCTTTCAACATTCCGATATTCATTACCATATCAACCTCGTTGGCTCCATCCTCAATTGCTTTCTCAGTTTCAAAGACCTTTGTTTCTATTCTATTGGCACCAAGCGGAAATCCAATTACTGTGCAAACCTTGACCTTCTTGCCTTTTAGGATTTCAGAGGCAAGTTTGACATAGCAAGGATTCACACATACACTTGCAAATTGATATTGTATGGCTTCAAAGCAAAGTTTTTCAATATCTTTTGGAGTTGCTTCGGGTTTTAAGAGGGTGTGATCAATCATTTTCGCAATATTGGCATCAATTTGACCTTGTTCAGTAACTCCAAGTGTTGTACTTATTCTTTCTGCACCATTTAGAATGATATTTTTCACCGCCTCTTTTTTATGAACAACACAATATCCGCAACCGGCACAGGGTTCCCTTGGATCACAAACTCCACCTGGAATTTCAGGCGCTGGATAATTTCTTTTTACCTCAAGTAAAAGTTCCTCAATTATTTTCTCAAGATATCCTTGATCCATTTGAAAGTTTGTTAATTTTTTAAAAATTTAAAAAATCGTTGAAAATTATTCAACAAGGTAAGCATAATTTTGGCGTAGTTTTTCAAGTGTAAGTTTGAAATTTTCATATTTTTGCCTTTCTCGCTCAATCACATCTGCAGGGGCGCGATTTATGAAGTTGTGATCGTTTAGCTTCCTCTCTGTTTCGCTTAACATCGTCTCGTATCTTTTTATTTCTTTTTCAAGACGTTTCCTTTCAATTTCAAGGTCAATTAAACCTTCAAGTGGGACGAAGATCTCATCCCCTGCGACAACAGCGCTTGCTGAAAACTGTGGTCTTTTAATACCAGAACCAACTGTGACATTTTGAACTTTTGCAAGTCGCTTTATATACGAAATATATTCGTTCACCAAATTCTTCCGATCGTTATTTGATGTGTTTATTATTACATCGCAGAATTTTGTGTGTGGGATATTCATCTCGCCACGAATAGATCTTACTGCGACTATAATGTCTTGGATAAATTTCATATTTTTTGAAATTTCATCATCAATCCACTTCTCATCAAATGTTGGAAATGGTTCAATCATTATGCTTTCCCCTTCTTTTCTCTCGCGGATGTTTTGCCATATTTCTTCCGTGATGAACGGCATAAACGGATGAAGGAGCTTCAAAGCGGTTTCAAATATATAAACTGCTCTGCTTAACACAGCAATTTTTTCATCTTTTGATTCAGGTGAATAAATTCTATCTTTTATGATCTCAAGATACCAATCGCAGAAGTCGTGCCATAGAAAATCATAAATCGTTCGTGTCGCATCATTTATTCTGTATGTTTCAAGGGCGTAATTTAATTCTTTTATTGTTTTGTTAAGTTCGCTTAATATCCATTTGTCGGCGATATCAAGGTGATCAAACTTTGCTTCATCTTTATACTCAACTTCGTCCAAGTTCATTATTAGAAATCTTCCAGCGTTCCAAATCTTGTTAGCGAAGTTTCTGCCGATTTCGCATTTTTTCGTTGAAAACAAAATATCTTGTCCAAGAGGAGCAAGGTAAACGATGGTGAATCTTAATGCATCAGCGCCATATTCTTGGATCACATCAAGTGGATCTGGCGAATTGCCAAGCGATTTGGACATCTTTCTACCGAATTCATCGCGAATTATGCTTGTAAAATATACTTCTTTAAATGGAATTTCACCCATAAATTCAAGTCCAGCCATGATCATTCTCGCAACCCAGAAGAAAATTATGTCAGGACCTGTGACAAGTAGATCGGTGGGATAAAAATATCTTAAGTCAGCATTATCTTCAGGCCAGTTCAATGTTGAAAAAGGCCAAAGCCACGAGCTAAACCAAGTATCTAAAACATCTTCATCTTGCCTTATTTTTGTGCTTCCACATTTTTTACAGCTTTTCGGTTCTTCACGCTCAACCATAATTTCTCTGCAGTCATCACAATAATAAACGGGAATTCTATGGCCCCACCAAATTTGTCTTGATATACACCAATCTCTGACATTTCTCATCCAATGTTCATAAACTTTTACCCATCTTTCTGGATAAAATTTAATTTTGCCATCAAGCACAACTTGCAGAGCTTTTTCTGCAAGTGGTTTCATTTTGACAAACCATTGATCTGATAAATATGGTTCTATCACAGTATCGCAACGATAGCATCTTCCAACTGCGTGTGTATAATCCTCAACCTTGGCAAGATATCCGTATGTTTCAAGATCTTTTACGACCTCTTTTCTTGCTTCATATCTATCAATGAAGCGATATTTTTCAGGTACATTTTCATTCATCTTTGCATAGGTATCCATTACAACAACGAATTCAAGATTATGTTTTATAGCTAATAAATAATCGTTCGGATCGTGGGCAGGTGTAACTTTTACTGCTCCAGTTCCAAATTCCATATCAACGCTTTCATCAGAAATTATCGGCAGTTTTCGCCAAACAAGTGGGAGTATAGCAAATTTACCGATTAGGTGTTTATATCGTTCATCTTTTGGATTTACCGCAACGGCGGTATCACCAAGCATTGTTTCTGGTCGTGTGGTGGCAACTGTTATAAATTCTTGCGAATTTTCAATTGGATATTTTATATACCAAAGTTTCCCGTTTTGTTCTTTGTGTTCAACTTCGTCATCTGCGAGGGCGGTATGACATCTTGGGCACCAGTTTACAATATATTTGCCTCTATAGATCAAACCTTTCTCATAAAGGCGAATGAAAACTTCTTTCACAGCGTTTGAGAGCCCTTCATCCATCGTGAATCGCTCGCGCTTCCAATCGCATGATACACCGAGTTTTTTTAACTGTTTTATTATTGTATTTCCATATTCTTCTTTCCATTGCCATACTCTTTCAAGGAATTTTTCTCTTCCAAGATCTTCTCTTCGTAATCCTTCTTTTGCAAGGGCTTTCTCAACCACATTTTGAGTGGCTATCCCAGCGTGGTCTGTCCCGGGAATCCAACAGGCTTCATATCCCTGCATTCTTTTCCATCGTATATAAATATCTTGAATCGTATTGTTCAAGACATGTCCAAGGGTTAAAACTCCAGTTATATTTGGAGGTGGCATTACGATTGTATAAGGCTTTTTATCTGGGTTTACCTTCGCATAGAAATACCCGTTTTTCAACCAGTATTCATACCATTTGTCTTCAACTTCTTGAGGGTTATATGCTTTCGCAAGTTCACGCTTTGCCATTTTTCAGGTTCGTAGAAATTTTATTTTTATTTACTTAAACTCTGCGAACTTTTTATCAATCTCATCTTTTAAGATATTTCCAGTTTCTTCAAAAATATCAAGTAAATCGTTATAAATGTCTCCTCCACCAACGAAATTCCAAAATTCTTCTCCAACTAAAAGCTCACCGCGGTCTAAATCATATAAATTCTTTAATGTCCATCTCTGATAAGGTTTTGGATAATATGGATTGTAGGGTATCGCTATTCTTGTGAAAACATTGGCCTTTTTATTTTGACTTAATCGTAATGCTATCCATCTCAAAAGTTTTAATTTAAGAGAAGCAAATTCCTTTATGTTAGGTTTTGCGCTTGTGATATCAAAGTAGTTTTCTTCTTTTTTTATCGCAATGAAAAGGTCAACGATTGAATCTGGATCTTTTTTAGGTTTACCTGTTTTTATACTACTTCTAATTAGTTTAATTTCTTCAATTTTGTTTGGTTTTAGTTCCCCTTTGCGAAGTTTATAGTGTATTTGATTTATTAGTTTTTCAGTATCTTCATTGATTTCACCAAGTAGTGTATATTGCCTTTTAGCTTTATAACCTGCCGACTCAGCTAAAATAACAGCTATCTGTTCCCAAATAGATGTTCCAAATGCTGTGTTTATAGATTGAATAAAGGAAAACATAGCATATTTATCTTTTCCCAATAACCTGTAATGAAAAGGCATATATTCGGTTTCTGGCTTATAGTTATACAACTTTTGCCTTACCGTTTCAAGCAAAAGGTTTTTTATTTTATTTCTTGCCGAATTTTTTATTTTCATTTTTTTCTGAAATAGAATATTGATTCAAAAAATTCACCTTCATCTCTTTCTGTCCTCATAAGGACGGGTCTATGAAATACATCTATAAGCTCAAGTTCAGCCTTCATACCTATCTCAGGGAATAAATTAAATTTATCATTAGCGACTATAAAAACAGGTGCATTATTTTTAAGATTTTGAGATACTCTTTTGAAAACTTGAATTATACTTTCGGTATACTCCTTTCTTGCTTGCTCGCTTTGCCCTTTAAAAGCAGAGCCTATTTCAAATTCATCGTATCTTGGAAAATTAAAAAGTTCATATGCATATCTATGTTGCTCATGATAGTTAATTAAACCAACATATGGGGGTGAGGTGAAAATTCCATCTATAATTATTTCTTTCGGTAGTTCTACGTATCTTGCATCTCCTTGAATTATCGTAATTGAGGCATTTGTTCTTATTTTATCAAATTCCTTTAACCTTCTTATAGTGTCATAGCTGTATTTTCTAATGAACTTATATGCTTCATTGATTGGTTCACAATACTTTTTATGTTTCACACACCAGTATTTTTCTCTTACAGGTTCTTTTGGTCTTGCTAGATCATAGTGCGGTACTAACCTAGCGGATCTGGCAGATCTTGATAGGATGACCATAAGCACATCTTGATTTTTATATTCTTTTATGATAGACCTGTAAAATAATATCTCCTGTAACGCTTTTTCTGAAAACCAGGTTTTTAAATACTCACTATCTGTTTCAAATTTCTCAAAAGTAGAGCTAAAAAGCGTTTCCCCATTTCTCTGAAGCTCAAGAGAAAACTTTCTAAGGCGTTTCAAAGCATCTTTGATTTCATACTCAACTTCTTCTAAGTTATATTTCCTCGTCTTAACCTGTTGTATTAATACATTAAAGGGGGAAAGTTCTATCCCAATAGAGTTTATACCTAGAACATTTGCTTCAATAAGGGTTGTCCCTGATCCAGAGAATGGATCTAGGATGGTTTGTCCGGGTTTGAAAAATTTTTTTAGAAAAACTTCAACAAGTTGAGGAATAAATTTGCCAAGATAAGGATGTAAACGGTGAACATGTTTTGTCCTTTCTTTTTCTCTTATTCCTATAAATGTCAAATCGTTTCCAAGAATCTCAATGTTTTTTTGTGCGTTGATTTTAATAGCTATTCTATCTGGGTCAAGTCCGTATTTTTGAGCAGCTATTTTGTTTCTTAACTCAAGCATAATTTTTAATCTTTATTTGCTCAACACCAAAGTCAAAGCAGTTGTTAACTTCAAAATATCATTGTTTGCTTTTCTTAATCTTTCAGCAAGAACCGTCGCAATGTTTTTATATAAAACACAACCTACCTCTCTATTTGATTCCGTAAGTTTTACAAAATCGTTCTTATAAATTATTGCAAATTTACATCGTTTGGTTGCAATCACAGTTGCAGTCCTTTCCGCTTTGTCATTAAATAACACCATCTCACCAAAAAATGGATAAGTATCCGAAGTGAGCTTTATAAGTGACTTTTCTCTATGCCCAAAGTTAAGCTCTGGAAGTTTCAAAACAAGTGATTTTGAAACCTCAACCTCTCCATCAAGTAAAATATAAATCTCTTCTCCTGTCTCTCCTTCCCTTATCACGACATCGCCTTCGTCAAACTCCTTAATGTGGATTATTCGTTTTAAAAGTTCAAAATGTTCTTCTTTAAGCCCATTAAAGAGCGGAATTTTTCGCAATGTTTTATCTTCAATTGTCATTAAATTAATTGTTTATGTTGCCTATTACAAGCGCTTCATCTTTTTCGTTTATAATATAATCAAATGGCGGATTCAGAGTCAATCTAATGTATGATGATTTGACATTTAACCCCGCCTCCTTGAGCTTCTTCTCAATAAAAGCATCTATCTCGGTATAATCGTGAGATAGGATGCTTTCAAGTGTGATTGATTCTTCCTCTGAAACGAAGCCGATCAAAAGGTAATTTTTATCTGTTTTGAGATGAGTGAAAAGTTCAAAATAAGTTTTACCGACAAACTTCGGTGGAATTTTTACGCGAAATATCTTCATTTTAGAATCCTCGTTAAACAAAGAAGATAAAAGCTGGGACACACCTGGTGAAGTTAATTGGTCAGCAAGAAGTGAAGGAACATATTCGTTGCTTATTATTATCTCGTCTGCGTTTGCTTTTTTGAGATTTCCTGCGTTTTCTCTTTCAATTATATTGACATAAACTTTCGCCTTTGGATTGATTGATTTTATGTTAAGCGTTGCTATTAATGTCTTTTCATCTGATGGGGTAGGGGAAAGCGTTTCGTCGGGTAATATGACGACTTCACTTGCTTGTTTTATGTTGGCTTTTTCAAGGACTGACTCTTGAGTGAAATCACCACGCACAAATTTTATCTCAATGTTTTTATATGTGTTTGACAAGTATTCAACCTTTTCTGGAGGTAAATTGTTGACCAAAACAATTTGAATTTTTCTTCTTTTTCCAAAGTTATTAAGTGCTTTTATCATTCTTTCTGTATCCTTGTTCCATCCACAGATAACAATATGCCCAGATAAATTCACTTTCTCAAGCCCTTCTCTTTCTTTTATTTTCTTTGCCACAAAAATTGATGATATAGTTGCCGTGAACATTGAAACAAGTATAACTCCGGAAAACATTACGAAAAAGCCAACGATCTTTCCAACGGTCGTTGCAGGAACTTTGTCGCCGTATCCAACTGTTGTCATCGTGACAACTGCCCACCACAAACCATCAAAAATTGACGAAAACTGCTCGTTCTTTGAATTTTCAACAAGATAAATCACTGAAGAAGCAAGAAATACTGTTAAGGTTATCAGAAATAAAATTTTAAAAAGCTCATTCTCCCAAACTATTTTCAGAAAATGCTTCAAGAAAGTTTATAAGGATTTATTTTAGTAAAAATTACACACTTCGGAAGAAAGTTTCAAGTTTAACGGAATATTTAAGCTTAAGCAAATCTTATTGCTTCTACAGGTTGAATGCGTGAGGCTATCAGGGCAGGGATGAGCGTTGCAAGGAAACACAAAGCAAGAGCAACGAAAGATACGATTGCAAAAGTTTCTAATTGAAGCAAAACAGGAACCGAACTCATAAAATATATATCCTCTGGAAGGGATAAGGGTTTATATTTCAATTGAATTGAAGATAAAACATAAGCCAATAGATTACCAAGTATTGTCCCAACTATGCCTATGAATAATCCCTGATAAACAAAAATTTTCATTATACTTTTTGAACTTGCGCCCATTGACTTTAAAATTCCAATTTCTTTTGTTTTTTCTAAAACCATCATCAAGAGAGTTCCAATTATATTGAAAACGGCAACGATTATAATTAAGCCAAGGACAATTGGAACAGGTTTTTTTTGAAGTTCAAGCCATGCAAAAAGGTTTCTATACATCTGGTACATAGTTCTTGCGTAATATGGATATCCAAGTTTGTCCTGAATTTCAAGCGCTGTTTCATCAATTAAGTCAACATTTTTAACCATAACATCAAAACCACTAACATTATTTCCGAGGTCAAGAAGATACTGGGCATGTTCAAGACGAACATAGACGAAGATATCATCGTATTCAGCCATTCCTGTTTCATAAATTCCAGAGATTTTAAATTGTTCCATTTTTGGGGCTAAAAAGTATGGATTTGCTGGATCAATCGCAAGAATTATAACTTTGTCGCCAACTTCAACTCCAAGTTTGTTGGCAAGTTTCTTTCCAATAATTATTTTTGGAGTGCCATCATTTTCATCAAAATTATATTCACCTTCAATTATGCTTTTCTTGATTATTGAAAAATCATATTCTGGTAAAATTCCTTTGAGATAAACACCTTCAATTCCATAACTTGATCTTATCATTGCTTCTCTTGCTGCAAACGGTGAAACGGCGTTTACATTTGAAATTGTTTTTATTTTCTCAAAACCTTGCCAATCATCCTTATCAAAATATCTGACATCAAATTTTGAAACCTGGATGTGTGATGTGAAGCCGATTACTTTTTCTTTTAATTCTTTTTCAAAGCCATTTGAAATGGATATTGCAATGATAAGTGCGGATGTTCCGAGCATTATTCCAATGATTGATATGAGCGTAATGAAAGATATGAAACCAGTTATTCGGGTTGCTTTGATATATCGTTTCGTGATAAAAAGCTCAAATGACATCCTTGGTTGACGATAAAGTTTTTTAAAAATTTAACTTTCATAGTTTTCAAATCAAAGTAAATGCTGTTTTGCGCCTTCCCGCAGTTGTAGATTAGAGTGAAGTTTTTTAAATTTAATTTGCCTGTGCTTTTTGACAAAACTTATAATTCTTAGAACTTCTCGCGCTTGTGCTTTTGTAAAGATCTGATGGCGACGAAAAGTGGGTGATACATAGCTAAAGAAAGTTCTATATCATCTTTTAAATCAAATGGAGGTTGTAAGCGATGAAGAAAATATGGCGTGAATTTGTTGATGGATTTATTTTGAAGCATCCTGCGCTTTTTTCGGCTGTTATAATTTACCTTTATTATCTCTTCACAACACTTGATCTTTTCAAAAGAGTTAAAGAGGGGATAGTTTCGTTTTCTGATATATTCACTCACTTTGATTCATTGTTGTGGATATGGGGTTTATCTTACTTGTTTGTTAAGCTCATTAACTTGAAGGAGCAGAGGCATAGAGAAGAAAAAATGAGGATAGAGCAGATAAAGCAATATGAAACGCAAATTGCAAAATTAAAAGCCTTAAAGGACTTTACTTTTTCCTTGAGGGATTTAATTTACAATCCATTGACGATAATAATGAGTGCGTCTGCAAGGATAGAGCGAAGGTTTCCATTTGATAACGAAACCTTGAGAGATGTAAGAGCTATAGAACAGGGTTGTAGAAGGATAGAAAAACTCTTGATGGAAGTAAAAGAGTTTGAAGAAAAACTTGTAATTGAGGAGGAAACGGCGGGAATAGGGATGACAAGTGAGCAAACCGTTTCTTCCCAAACAAAATAGATTTTGAAAAATGACAATTCTCGTAGTTGACGACGAAAAAGATTTAAGGGAAACTTTAAAAAGCGCGCTTGAAATTGAAGGCTACTCTGTTATCACAGCAGATAATGGTCTTATTGGGATAATGCTTGCACAAGAGAAGAAACCAGATTTGATACTTCTTGACATAAGTATGCCAGTTATGGATGGGTTTACCGCTCTTTTAAAACTTAAACAAAATCCTATCACAAAAGAAATACCTGTGATCATCTTGACAGGCCAATATGTTGATGAAGAAAATCTTGAGCGTGGTTTTAATCTTGGAGCTATTGAATATCTTTACAAACCTATAAGGTTTACCGAACTTGTCACTCGTGTCAGGTCAGTGTTGAGAATGCGCTCGCTTGAAAATGAAGCGAAAAAAATTGAATTAATGACAGAAAAATTTTTCTTAAGGGAAATTAAAGAACTTTTCTCTTCTGTGCAGGGAATAATTGAAATGATAATCGCAAGCAATGAAGTTGGAGAGGAGTTTAGAAATATCTTATCTGAAAACTATAATAAGATGAAAAAGTGGTTTGATCTTTCAGAAATTTTCACGCAGCTTAACGACATTTCAGCTGGTGTCCAAGATATTGAACTTAAATCTTTTGATGTTAATTCACTTCTTAAAAAGGTAACCGGAAAAATAGGATCTAAATTTCCAGATGTAGTTTTTGAGTTTAATTTAGGACGAGATTCGCTTGTTGTCGGAAATGAATATTGGATTGAAGTTGGATTTACAACTTTGTTTGAGGCAATTTCGGAAGCGATGTCATTTAATGGTAAAGTTTATATCGCTCAAGTCATGAGGACAAGTAGCGATGGCAAATTTGTTTTTATAACTATTCGCGATGAAGCAAAAAAATTAACAACAGAAGCAGCTAAAACAATTTTCAACCCCTATCTTGCTGCAGAAAACAGACCAAGTTATAACCTTCTTGCTTTGAAGGTTTTCCATAGAGCTATTGAACTAAATGGTGGTTCTATCGTTGTTGAGCCATCGGAACATAACATAGGGAACAAGTTTATAATTCGTCTTCATTCGGTGTGATTAAATAAATGTATGTTGAAAAAGTTGTCATCTTTTTTTAAATTGTTATTGCAAGTTGAAAAACAAAAGCAAAAAAACGATGGAAAGAAAAATAAGAGTACTTATAGCAAAGGCAGGGCTTGATGGACATGACAGAGGAGCAAAAGTTGTAGCGGCTGCATTGAGAGATGCTGGGATGGAAGTTATTTATACTGGACTTAGGCAAACACCTGAAATGATTGTTTCTGCTGCCATCCAAGAAGATGTTGATGTTATTGGAGTTAGTATTTTAAGCGGAGCTCATATGGCAATTTTCCCAAAGATAATAAAGTTGATGAAAGAAAAAGGACTTGACGATGTTCTTTTGATCTGTGGTGGTATAATTCCAGATGAAGATATACCAAAACTTAAAGAGATGGGGGTTGCAGAGGTTTTTACGCCAGGAACCTTGACAACTGAAATTGTCAATTTTATAAAAGATTGGTTTGAAAAGAATAGAAAACAAAAGGTCGCTTAAATCAGTTTATATCTCCTTGGAGATCTTTCTTGTAATTACTTGCACATCTTCAAAACTCAATCCATCATTTAACGAAAAAATCTTCTTGAAGTCTTCCGGTTTAAAGAAAATTTCAAACCTCCTTGTGTATTCTTTCAATTTCAGAAGATAATACTGAACATTTTCATCCCTTTTAAATGGGTTCCAGTTTTCAATTAGTTTACAATTTTCAAATGATTTAACATCTGGAGTTGAACCAGTTATGTAATATGTTATTCTATCACCTTGCCTATAATTTTTACCGCTGGCTATCGCAAGTTCATAAGCTGCGCTTCTATTCCTCTTTCCAAGTTTTACTAATTCTTGATATCTATTGGGGTGTTCGCGCAGGGTTTCTGTCTTTGCTAATTCAGTTATATCAATTTTTCGCTCAGCGATTGATTTGAAAAGGGATTTGTAAAGTTCATGGATTTTTTCAAATTCGTTGTGAAGTAAAAATCTTATACACTCGCTGATATATTTTCTTGCAAATGGTTCCATCCCTCTTGAGACAAGGGAAGCTCCTTTTATTTCCAAGTTTCCATTCTTATCAAGAAGAGCGTAGTTTTTCTTCTTATAACTTAACATTTTAGGATAAATTCCATTGAAGGCGAGATTTATCCCCTCTGGTAATGTTGAACCTACAATTTTAACAAACTCTTTTGTTTTTTCTTCATCTGTTGCAAATTCAGCTGGTGGGATGAAATAAATCCCATCTGTATCTGCTTCTATTACTTTTCCACCTTTACTCACTATTTCAGAGATAAGTTGTTTTAAAATTTTTTGTCCAGTCATCGTTACTTTATCAGCGCTTTCATAATCATTAAATATGGCTTTGCTATAACCAAGATATCCATAAAATGAGTTAATCAGGATTTTGAATGCTGATTGAATTGCGTCATATTTTGATTTTTCATCAGGCGTTGTTGCGTTTTTCATTTTATGTTTCGCTTCAAGTCGCATTTTCGTTAATCTTTCAAGCATCTGGAGAAAGATCCCAAGTTCGTCTTTTTTAGGTGAAATTTTAAAATTTATCATAATTGAAGGATAGAGCGATTCAATATCTGCGTGAACAACATTTTCAAAAATACCAGTATAAAATATATCCGTATATCCTCCGATAGTTTGGGAACCAAAATCAGGTTTTGGGAGTGAATATCTTCTTTTTAAGTATGCTCTGACGAGCAATGCTTCAATTTTTGAGGATGAGCCTGATTTTATAACTTGCCAGAATGAAAAGGGCAACATTTGAGCAAGATAAAAGTAAGGCGGAGAAAGTAAATCGGAAAGTTTCTGAGTTTCTTTTGCGTCTTGAAGCGCGTATTTTATCAAGACATCTGGCTCATTATCCCAATACCAAGCGATTTTCTCTCCAGGGATATAAATTCTATCTTCGGACGAGATGCCAAAATATCTTGATACATATTTTAACGAGTAGCTTTCAAGTTCACGCTTCACGAAATCATATAGCTGCACGAGAACTAAAGTGTCAATTATATGTCTTCCGTAAATTTCAATTCCTGTGAAAACTGTTTCACGATCATAGGTAGTAGTTGTAATTCTGGGTTTGCTTCCATCTCTTCCAAGCGAAAGTTCAACATTGTTCAATTCCGCTCTTTTAATGAGATATGGAAGATCAAAACTAAGAATATTATGTCCCTCTATAACATCTGGATCTTTTCTGCGGATTATATCAATAAGTTCTATCAGCATTTGTTTTTCTGATTTCCTGCGGCCGTCAATTATATGTTCCCATCCTCTGTTATCGGTTAGTGAAATTACAATAATCCTATCCTCAGGTCTTTCTGGATTGCTGAATCTATGTTTAGTATATGTTTCAATGTCAATCTGAATGCGGTAAAGGTCGTTGAATTCCATTCCCTTAAAAAGGGTTATACCTGTTTGAAGTAAAAATTGATGAACTGGATCGGGGCGAAGGTAAATTATATCTACATCTGTGTAGGATTCTGCTTTCGTCATATTTTTTTGATTATAATTGCGCAAAATGTATCTAACGGCGTTCCAGTGATCTGTTAAATCTTCAAAAGCACATACATATTGATAGAAATTATTTCCCTCAAGTTTCTTAATCCAGAATTTCCTGTAAAATCCTTCAATATAAGATTTATCGCTTAAGAAGAAGAACGGATAAAAGTTTCTTTTTTCTTCTCTAACTGAGTTCCCTTCTCTGATGTAAAGGCAAACGCTTGATTCATCAACTTGCTGGACTGCCACAATGTTTTTTTCTTGGTTATGTCCATAAATTAGCTCATCCATTTTTACATCACCTCAATTTCCACGGTTCGTCTTCCTTTTGGAATTTGGCTTTTTAAACCTTCTTTTGTCACAAGGCCACAACCAAGCATTATATTTTTATATTTTACCGCTACATATGTTCCTGGTTTGTGATTAGATGATAAATTTTTTACTGTTCCACCAGTTATAAATTTTTTCACCTGTTCTTCGTTTTCAATTTCAATTGTATTTTTCATAACGAATGGTGATAACAGTTGAAGCGCAGATGTTGAAATTTTCCATTGTCCTCTCTTGACCAATTTTGCAAGCTTGATTCCGATTCTTTGAACTATGTTTGATATGAGATGATGTTTATAATTTTTGTCTATACCTGTGAAATCCATCGTTAAAAACTTTTTCCATCCGTTTGAACAAAACCATATCTCGTCTTTTTTAAAGTAGTAGATAAATCTATCCCATATGTTTTCATCTATTCCAAATTCACCGCTTAGGAATTTAAGAGGTTCTTTTAACTCTCTATCGCTACTGTTTAAAAACTTAATTTTTTCAGTTGGGCCTTTGCTACCTATATCGGAGAATTCTGGGGATTTTGAAAATGTTGAGTCAATTTTTCGCAATTTAGCGATGAAGAAACCTTCTGTATTTGATTTAAAAGGATAAATTCTAATTGTTTTTTTCAATCTCTCATCAAATGTGATTCCCTCAAAAGAAGTCAGTCCATTATCAAAATCTGCCTTTTTATATTTTATTTCTTCAACCTCAAGCGGAAATTTTCTCAGAGCTGAATCTATTATCATCTCGTTTTCCTCAACTGTTAGAGTGCAAGTTGAATATACTATCACACCTCCGGGTTTAACGGATTTAATTGCGCTTGAAAGCAATTGCTGTTGTTTGTTGCTAAAGCGTTTGACTTCATCAATACTCCACCATTTTAAAACCTCGTTTGCTTTCGCTATGATACCCAGAGCTGAACAGGGAGCGTCAACAAGGACTTTGTCAAAAACTTCAGGAAAAAGATTCCCAAATCTATTTCCATCAATTAAGGTTATCCCTGTGTTTAATATTCCCAAGCGGTCTATTTGATGAGCTACAACCTTTAACCTTTCAAACGAGATGTCATTTGCAATTATTATTCCACTGTTTTTCATTAGCTGGGCAATGTGAGTTGTTTTTGAGCCTGGAGCCGAAGCAATGTCAAGTATAAACTCTTCAGGCTCAGGTTCAAGTATAAGAGAAGGAAGCATTGAAGACATGCTTTGTATATAGAAAAAACCGACAAAATGTTGAATTGTCTTTGAAATTGTATATGGTTCTTCAATGACTGTAAAAGAATCAGGAATAAAATCAATTTCAGATAGCTTGAAGCCTTCGCTTTCAAGTTGTTTCTTTAATTCTGTGGATGATATTTTAAGCGTATTGGTTCGGATTGTTAAAGGTATATCAAGCTTATAGGCCTTCAGAACAAGTTTTGCCGATTCAGGGTCTATTATTTTGGTAAGGTAGTTTAAGATTTTGTCGGGCATAATATTCGTTAATGCATATTGAGATTTTTATTAAATATACGAGATTTGGGAATCCAACACAAAATTCAATACTTGTTGGTGCCGTGGCTTTGAAATTTTTGTGTAAAGAATTTTTTAATTGACTTTTAATAAAATTTTTTGTAAAATTTTACAACCAAAACTAAATCTTTGCGCTGAAATGAGCAAAGAAGCAAAATGGTTTCTTGGAATAATTGGAATCATCTTATCGTTGTCGGTTTTATTTTTCGCACTTGGTTTTTTCACACTTGTAAGTTCAATGAAGCCCGTTCCCGAAGATGAAGTGGTAGAAGGTAAAGACAAGATTGCTTTAATTGAGTTGAAAGGTGTTATAGTAAGTTCAGAAGAAATCGTAAGGCAAATTAAGAAATATACCAAGAGCAAAGCGGTTAAGGCTATAGTTTTTTATATTGACTCCCCAGGTGGTGGGGTTTCAGCAAGTGAGGAAATATATCAGGAGCTGAAAAAAGCAAGGGAAAAGAAACCTGTTATCGCATCAATGGGCTCTGTTGCTGCAAGTGGAGGGTATTATGTTTCTCTCGGAGCAACGAAAATTGTAGCAAACCCAGGGACAATAACGGGAAGCATAGGTGTAATTGCACAATTCCCAAATTTGAGTAAATTGTTTGATAAAATCGGAGTTGATTTTGAAGTTGTAAAAAGTGGAAAATTCAAGGATTCAGGAAATCCCTACCGTGGATTAACAGATGAAGAGAGGAAGTATCTTCAAAATTTGATAGATGATGTTTACGGACAATTTGTAAATCATGTTGTTGAAGAGAGAAAGATGAAAAAAGAAGATGTTTTAAAAATTGCCGATGGGCGAGTTTTCACAGGCAAACAAGCATACGAGCTTGGGCTTGTTGATACACTCGGAACGCTTGAGGATGCTATAAAGATCGCAGCGAATATGGCTGGTATAAAAGACGAACCGAAAATTGTTAAAGAAAGGAGAAAAGACAGGATCTTTGATATTCTTTTTGAATCAAAGACGGTTGAAAGCATTGAGGAGATAAAGAACTTTATTTTAAATCAACCAGTCCTCCAGTATAGATACGAATTTATTCTAAAATAAAATTAGGGTTAGAAATTGACCAAAACAGAACTTGTTAGAATTTTAGCAGAACAAATTGGATTAACAGTTGAGGAAGTAGAAAGAGTAATTGACGGAGCTATTGCAATAATTATGGATTCCCTCAAAAAGGGCGATTATGTACAAATAAGAGGATTTGGAACATTTAGAGTTGTTAAAAGAAAGGCAAGAATCGCAAGGAATCCAAAGAAGGGAGAAATTGTTCCACTTGATGACAGGTATGTTCCCGACTTTAAACCAACCAGAGAATTCAAACAGATGGTTATTGATAGCCTGCGTGATAAAGTTTTGGCTGAAAAAGAGCATAAACATAAAGAAGAAAACTTGAATCATTCATCAAATGGTGAATCAAGCGAAAGCCAAACTTAAAATAACAAATGGAATATAGCTATGGCTGAGAAAAAGTGCAAAGTTTGTGGCACTGTTTTACCGGAAGATGCAAAGTTTTGTTTTAATTGTGGAGTTAAAATAAGCGATGAGACATTGAGTAAAGTCATTATTTGTGAAATTTGTGGGTTTGAAAATGAGCCCAGTTATAAATTTTGCATCAGTTGCGGTTCTAAGTTAAGTGGTGAAATTGCGGATACTGAAACGCCAGCAAGAAAGGAAGTTGATTATAAAGTCCCAGAGCCAGAATCAGCTAAAAAGGAAAAGGCAGAATTCAAGGCAAAACCTAAAGTAAAAAAGAAAGCTTTAAAAGTTTCATTTTATCAAATCTTTTATTTTGGACTTGCTGTTGCCTTTATTGGGTTAATTGCATATGGAATAATTAGGAAAGAAAAATCTAAGACAGAGGCTGAACTTCACCAACATCAACATCAACATCCTGAAGTTAGTGCTGAAATAATGAGCGAGATAGAAAGATTGCGTAAAAGGGTTGAAGCAAATCCGGATGATATGAACTCAACCTTAATGCTTGCCAACCTTCTTCATGATGCTCACTTGTTTGATCAAGCTATTCAGTATTACCGAAAATATCTTGAGAAAAATGAATCTGATCCAAACGCAAGAGTTGATATGGGAATTTGTCTTTTTGAAATTGGTCGCGTTGACGAAGCGATTAAGGAGATGGAAAAGGCTTTAACTTATTCCCCGAAGCATCAGCTTGCTCTTTATAATCTTGGTATTGTTAATTTAGCGTCTGGAAATATTGAAAAGGCAAGGGATTACTTTCAGCTTTGTGTAGATGTAGATTCTACATCCGAGGCAGGTCGCAAGGCAAAACGCATGCTTGAGCAGCACAAATTTTAAACAAAATAAGTAAGGAGGCGAAATTTATGCCAAATCTCAGAAAGAAGAGAAAAAAGAAAATGAACAAGCATAAGTGGAAAAAGAGAAGAAGGAAGATGAGACACAAGAAGAAAATAAGATAATTAATTCACGGGTTGCCCTTTATGGGCAACCTTCTTTAAAATTAATTCGTTATTGCAAATTAAAAACAAAAATTGAAATTGAAATTGCCGAAAAATTTTTTACGATTTTTTTGCATTTTCGCACTATTTTTTATTTTGCTTCTCAACTTAAAAATTGAAAATGCAGAATCCTGGGGGTTTGACGCCCATAAAAAAATCACTGAAGTTACAATTGATATAATTTTGAGCTTAGATAATTTTAAAGGAATTGAACGCTCAAAACTTGACGCCTTTAAAAATTTTCTCGCCGAAAATAAAAATGTAATAATTGAGAGAAGCATTGAACCTGATTTGGCAAGAAATGAGAATAAAGATGAACAATTTAATCATTTTATTGATATTGATAGATATGGAAAGTATCCATTCGTTGAATTGCCCCGAGATAAACTCAAAGCGATTGAGAAATTTGGTTTTGAAACAGTCCAAAAGAATGGCTTTTTGCCTTGGCGGATAAGTGATTTTACTGATAGTTTATCTCTTGCGATTGCAAGAAATGATAAAGAAAAAATGCTAAAATATTCCGCTTGGCTTGCCCATTATGTTGAAGATGCGCACCAACCTCTCCATGTAACAGAAAATTATGATGGTCAGTTAACTAATCAGCCTGGGATTCATTCCAGAGTTGAAACGGAACTTGTTCGCTATATGATTCGGAATAATGATTTAAAATTTGATACCAGGAGGATTAACGAGGAATTGAAGAGAAGTTCTATTGTCAAAGACAAAGTAAATTTTGCTTTTGATATTGTTCTTGAAAGTTATAGGTTTCTTGATGAAATTTTAGAAGCAGATAACCATGCGAAAAGCCAAATTCCAGTTGATAAACTATATAGAGTTGAGAAAAGAGATGGGCGAACAAGATATATTTATTCGGATGAGTATTATTCAATCATGGCGAAAAAGCTGAGAAATATCATCATTGAAAGAATGGAATCATCTTCAATTAGATTGGCGATTTTGTGGCTAACAGCTTTAGCTGAGTCATCAAGGTAAATAAAAATAATTTGTGTTTAAAATGAGAAGGAAAAAAGCAATTTCACAGAGTAATCGGATTTATCTGAGCGAACGCGAAATTCCAAGGCGTTGGTATAACATTATTCATGATATGCCTGAGAAACCAAAACCACCTTTAAATCCAAGAACAGGTGAAGTTGTATCTGTTGATGAACTTTCTGTTATTTTTGCACAAGCTCTAATTGAACAGGAGATAAGTGAAAAGCAGTGGATAGATATACCTGATGAAGTTTTGAAACTTTACTTGTTGTGGAGACCTACTCCTTTGATAAGAGCAAGGGCTCTTGAAGAAGCACTTGAAACTCCCGCAAGGATTTACTATAAATATGAAGGTGTTAGTCCTTCGGGAAGTCATAAGCCAAATACAGCAGTTGCTCAAGCATATTATAATAAGAAAGAAAACGTTGAACAATTAACAACTGAAACTGGGGCCGGACAATGGGGCAGTGCTCTTGCTTTTGCTTGTAATTATTTTGGATTAAAGTGTAAGGTCTTTATGGTTCGCGCAAGCTACGAGCAAAAACCTTATAGAAGAGTTCTTATGCAGATGTGGGGAGCAGATGTAGTCCCAAGTCCAAGCAAAGAAACTCAGGTTGGCAAAAAAATCCTTGAAACATCGCCTGACTCGCCTGGAAGCTTAGGTATAGCTATAAGCGAAGCAATTGAAGTTGCTATATCAGATGATAAAACAAAGTATTCGCTTGGTAGTGTCTTAAATCATGTATTGCTTCATCAAACCATAATAGGATTGGAATCCAAGAAGCAACTTGACAAAGTGGGTGAGTATCCAACTATAGTAGTTGGATGTGTTGGTGGAGGTTCAAATTTCGGTGGGATTTCATTTCCTTTTTTACTTGACAAATTTTACGAAAAAAAGAAAAACATTCGCATTTTGGCAGTTGAACCTGCCGCTTGTCCATCATTAACGAAAGGAATTTTTAGCTATGATTATGGGGATACGAGTAAATTAACTCCGCTTCTTCCAATGTATACACTTGGGCATGACTTTATACCACCTAAAATACATGCGGGTGGTTTGAGGTATCATGGGATGAGCCCAATTGTCAGCAAGCTATATGCCGATGGTTTCATTGAAGCGAGAGCCTATACTCAAAATGAAGTTTTTGATGCTGCTCTTAAGTTTTTTCAAACAGAAGGAATAGTTCCAGCTCCTGAGTCAGCACACGCAGTAAGAGCTGTAATAGATGAAGCAGTGAGAGCAAGAAAGGAGAAAAAAGAAGAGGTTATTCTTTTTAATCTGTCGGGACATGGTTTCTTTGATATGAGTGCTTATAATGAATATCTCGCTGGAAACCTTGAAGATGTTGTTTTGACCAATGAAGAAGTTGATGAATTGACAAGGAAGTTATCTTCATATCCGAAACCTTATTAAAAATAAAATTTAAATCGTTATTGCAAATTGAAAACAAAAACAAGATTTGCACCAAGTCCAACTGGACACTTACATATAGGGGGAGCTCGGACAGCTATTTTTAACTGGTTATATTCAAGAAAAAACAATGGAGAATTTTATCTACGCATTGAAGACACAGATAAGGAACGATCAAGCGAGGAAATGGTGCAATCAATAATTGATGGCTTAAATTGGTTAGGAATTAACTGGGACGGTGATATTTATTTTCAATCTCAACATATAAATGATCATATCTCCGCTTGCTACGAACTTGTTAAAAAAGGGCATGCTTATTTTTGCTACTGTACTGAAGAAGAACTTGAAATGAAACGAAAACAAGCGGAAGAGAACAAGATTCCTTATAAATACGATAGAAAGTGTCTATACTTAAGTCAAGAAGAGAAAAATAAGTTTGAAAAAGAGGGAAGAAGTCGGACAATAAGGTTTAAAGTTCCAGATGGAGAAACTGTTTTTTTTGATGTTGTACACGGGGAGATAAGATTTAAAAATTCAGAGATTGATGATTTCATTATTTTGAGGTCGGATAACACTCCAGTTTATAATATGGCAGTTGTGGTTGATGATCATAAAATGGGCATAACTCATGTGATTCGTGGAGACGATCATATCTCAAATACACCGAAACAAATTTTAATTTATCAAGCTCTTGGTTGGGATATCCCTGTTTTCGCTCATGTTCCTTTAATTCTCGGTCCTGATAGAAAAAGGCTAAGCAAAAGACATGGCGCAACTGCGGTTATAGAATATAGAGAAAGGGGATTTCTTCCAGAAGCAATGTTTAATTATCTTTGTCTACTTGGGTGGTCTCCCGGGGATAATAGAGAAATCATGACTATTGAAGAGATAATTGAAGCATTTGATATTACAAAAATTCAAAAAAAGAGCGCTATCTTTGACCAGGCAAAGCTTGAGTGGATGAACAGCGAATATATACGAAGAAAGGAGAACACAGAAATTTTGAAACTTCTCAAACCTATTGTTAAAAAATATGGGTATGAGGTTGAAAATGATTTGTATTTGCTAAAGGTTATATCACTAATGAAAGATAGAGTCAAAGTCCTTGATGATTTTGTCACATTTGGTAAATACTTTTTTGAAGATCCTGATGATTATGATCCTGAAGGAGTAAAGAAATACTGGAGCGAGAATACGGCTGAACTTTTAACAGAGTTCACCGAGATTATAAGAAAAATTGATGACTTCAATGCATCTGAGATAGAGAGAGAATTAAGAAGTTTTGCTCTTGAGAAAGGTATCAAGGCATCTGATCTAATTCATCCGATAAGATTGGCGATCACAGGAATGAGAATAAGCCCTGGACTTTTTGAATTAATGGAAACGCTTGGAAAGGAAACCTCAATAAAAAGAATTAATGTGGCAGTGAATAAAATTCCTTCGCACTTTGATATCAAGGAAAGTAAAAATTAATTTGAGGCAGAAGAGTGATTTTACCAATATATCTTTATGGAGATCCGATTTTTAAAAAGCCAGCTCAAAAAGTCAAACATATTGACGATAAATTTATTGAAACGCTAAAAGATATGTTTGAAACTATGGAGGTTGCTGACGGAATTGGGCTTGCAGCAACTCAAGTTGGAATACCATATTCTTTTGCTGTGATTGATGTCTCGGTTTATGAAGAGTATAAAGATTTTAAAAGAATGGTGATAATAAACCCAGAAATAATTTATGCAAGCGGAGAAGATGTCATGGAGGAAGGATGCTTAAGCATTCCCGGTTTAAGAGCTGAAATAATTAGACCTGCAAAAATAGTGTTAAAATATCAAGATATTGATTTAACCACAAATGAGATGGAGTGCGAAGGATTATTGGCGAGAGTTGTTCAACATGAGGTTGATCATCTCAATGGTAAATTTTTCATTGATTATCTCTCTCCAATAAGATTAAAAACTCTGAAACCAAAATTATCAAAAATCAAAAAAGGAGAGGTTAAAGCTCATTATCCAATTGTTATCCCAGGGACGAGGAAAGTCATTGCTCCGGATGTTAAATCTGAATAAAAATTTAATTTGAGATTTTTACTTAATGAGAATCGTTTTCATGGGAACTCCAGAGTTTGCAATACCATCGCTTAAAGCGCTTTTAGACAATAATTATAACATCTCTGCAGTAGTTACAGCACCTGATGAACCAAAAGGTAGAGGCTATAAGCTTACACCTCCGCCTGTGAAAGTGTTCGCACTTGAGAATAATCTTAGGGTTATACAACCCGAAAGTCTAAGGGATGAAAATTTTATCAACGAGTTAAAAAATTTATCTCCTGATCTAATTGTTGTTGTCGCATTTCGCATTTTACCACCTGAAGTTTTTAAAATCCCACCGCTTGGAACTGTAAATGTACATGCTTCGCTCCTTCCGCGATATCGTGGTGCTGCTCCCATAAATTGGGCAATAATAAATGGTGAGAAAGAAACCGGAATCACAACATTCTTTATAAATGAAAAAGTTGATACAGGAGATATAATTTTACAGAAAAAGATACCAATAGATCCAGACGAAACCGCGGGCGAACTTCATGATAAGTTGGCAAAGCTCGGAGCCGAAGTATTGCTTCAGACATTAAAATTGATAGAAAGTGGCTCTGTTCAGCCATTACCACAAGATGAATCGCTTGCCACACCTGCCCCGAAAATTAAAAAAGAAATGTGTCAGATTAATTGGCTCGAGAAAAATGCTCAACAAGTTCACAACTTTGTCCGTGGTCTTTCACCAAGCCCTGGAGCATATACATTCCTTGGTGGGAAACTTGTAAAAATTTATAGAACGAAATTACCTTCGGAGGATTGCACAAAACCAACGAACGTAGAACCTGGTCAAATTTTTGTTGAAAAAGATAAATTATATGTTGTGTGCTCGGATTTAAATTTAATTCAAATAGTTGAACTACAAATTGAAGGAAAAAAGAGATTGAATGCAGATGAGTTCTTGAGAGGTTTTAGGATTAAGCCTGGTGAAAAATTTGAAATTTTAGGTGAAGATGAACTTAAAATGTATTTGAAAAATAAATAAATTATCAAAATGATTGTAACGATTGGTATAATAGCTGTTTTTGTAGTAATGGCTTTACTTATGTTCTTTCGTATAATTCCAGCGTTAATCGCGCTTCCGCTGATGGCATTTCTTATTGCTTATATTGGGGGAGTTCCTTTGCTTGATATCTTTGTATATGTAATTGGTGACGGAGCTTTTAGGTTGCATCAAGCGTATACCGTAGCAATTTTTGGTGGCATGTTAAGTATCTTCATGCAAAAGTCAGGGATAGCTGAAGGTTTCATAAGAAAAGGTGCGGAACTTGCAGGTGATGATCCGTTTTATGTAAGTTTAATTATCTTGATATTAACTTCTATTTTGTTTACCACGCTTGGGGGACTTGGAGCAATTATTATGGTTGGCACAATCATACTTCCAATTATGAGTTCAGTCGGAATAAGTCCATCAATTATAGCAGGTGTTTTTTTGTTCGGTTTGAGCATGGGCGGAATTTTAAATGCTCAAAATTGGATACTTTATATCAATGTTTTAAAAGTTGAATTTGAAACCGTTAGGACATTTGCATTTTTGCTTTTCTTTTTAGCTTTGATTGTATCAGTTAGTTTCATAATCTTGGAATTGAAGCGAGAAGGGTTAATAAAAAGTTTAAAACCAATCTTAAATTTTAAATTTGCTTTGACATTGATGATTATTTTATCATTGTTTGCGTTGCCGATAATTTTGCTAAAGTTTGATTCTTTGTTACCAGATGGTTTTAAAAATGTGATTGATTTAACTGTGAAACTTTTGCTTGCTGTTTTCTTTATCTACATATTTGTTGAATTTTTATTGAGAGTAGTATCTCCAACGAGGGCAGGAAAGTTGAAATGGTATGCGTTTTTCACGCCAATTGTCCCATTGATCATAGTTTTCACTCTTGGAAGTCAGTATTTCGTTTTCGCTTTTGTAGCAGGTTTATTTTATGGGTTTGTGACAACATTTAGAAAAGGTAGTTTAAACCTTCTTATGCAGTCAATTATAGAAGGTGGGAGTAGCGTAATTCCAGCTGTTGCCCTTATGATTGGAATTGGAATGCTTTTGAACGCAATTCTTGGTCCATCAAATGGAATGCAAGAAGACTGGAAAGTATATGCACAATTAAAACCTTTATTTAGAGCCATCGTTCCAAGTTCACCGATTTTATTTGTATTAGTTTTTTCCGCTTTAAGTCCACTTGCTCTTTATCGTGGTCCTCTTAATGTTTGGGGTCTTGGATATGGAATTGCAACTCTCATTTCTCAGCCAGTGGGGACTCTTCCACCAGCTTCTGTTATGGGTATGCTATTGTCAGTTGGTCAAATTCAAGGTGTTTGCGATCCGACAAACACGCATAATGTTTGGATTGCAAATGAATTAAGAATTGATGTCAATCAAATTCTAAAGAAGACATTACCATATGCTTGGGCTTTGGCTACAGCTGGGTTGATAATCTCAGCTTTAATGTTTTTGTAAAAAATTTTCTTCTAATTATGCTTTGTTCAACTTGTGGAGCCGAAAATTCAAAGTTTAATCTTAAGTGTAAATTTTGCGGTGCTTATCTTCAGAATCCTGTCTATGTTTTGAATCTATTTGAAACTTTGGGTTTATTGATACTAAATCCTCAAGAGGGATTTCACAAGATAATTATTTCAAAAAGAAAAAATTACTCATTTTTTCTTGCTTCGCTTTTTGGGATAGCAATTGCTTTTGAGGTTTTTAAGCAATCAAAAATCGGCGAGAGATATGACAATTTAATTTTCTTGATCTTCCACATCTTTTTGTTAGGGATCCCACTTGGGCTCTCATTAATCGCAATTGTAGCAAGCGTACTTAAATTTTTACTTCGCAAATTTGTTGAGATTAAATTTAAAACATATTTCGCAGTAGTTGCATATTCAATGTTTCCTATAGTTTCAGGTTTGTTTTTCCTTTATCCATCTATACTTGCTGTATTTGGAATTTATTATTTCACGGAGACGCCTGGACCGGAAAACCTCAAGCCATTTGCATTTTTGCTTTTTTCAGCCGTTGGCTGGATTTTGAGGGTATATTCATTTTTCTTGCTTTTGCTTGCCATAAAGCATATAACGGAAAATTTTTTAAAGGCGCTTATTTTCGCATTTTTAACTTCAATTTGTTTATTTGTTTTGTTAAATTTATTAACAGAAGTTATCAAAATTGTGCTCTGAATCTATGACAAGAAAAATAAAAATTGGAATTGATGTTGGCGGGACTTTTACGCATGCAGTTGCGATTGATGTTAATACACTTGAAATAGTTGCGAAAAGTTGCGTTCCAACGACTCACTTTGCTAAAGAAGGTGTAGCACTTGGAGTTATACAAGCAATGAACGAGATTTTAAAAACCGAATTAGTAAATTCTGAAGATGTTGTTTTGATAGCACACAGTACAACTCAAGCGACAAACGCCCTTCTTGAAGGTGATGTAGCGAAAGTTGGGATAATTGGACTTGGGACAAAGGTTGATGCGTTACGAGCTAAGGGGGAAACAAATGTGGGAAGAATTCCGCTCGGTGGAGGCAAGTTTATTGAGACATTTCATACATTTCTTGACTCTAAAATTTTTGACACTGAAAATGTAGAAGAAGAGATAAAAAGAGCAGTAGATCAGTTAATTTCAGAAGGCGCTGAGGTTTTCGTTGTAAGTGAAGCTTTTGGAGTTGATGATCCACAAAGGGAGGAGAAAGCAGTTGAAATCATAAAAAGTATGGGAAGAATTGCTACTTCCGCTTCTTTTATTTCGCAACTCTATGGCTTAAGAATAAGAACGAGAACAGCTGTTGTAAATGCAAGTATGCTTCCGAAGATGATGGAAACTGCTGAAATGACTCAAAGAAGTGTAGAAAGTGCTGGCGTAAGCGCACCATTGATGATAATGAGAAGTGATGGTGGAATTATGAGCATTGAAGAGATGAAAAAACGACCAATTATGACCATACTTTCAGGTCCAGCTGCAGGCGTTGCTTCCGCGCTTATGTATGTTAAAATATCCGATGGAATTTTCATAGAGGTTGGGGGAACAAGCACAGATATATCAGTGATAAAAAATGGAAAGCCGGTTGTTAAAACTGCTGAAGTTGGAGGAAATAAGTTATATCTTAAAACGCTTGATGTGAGAACTGTTGGGATTGCAGGAGGATCAATGGTAAGGATTTCAGAGGATTTCAAAACGATAGTTGATGTTGGACCAAGAAGTGCACACATCGCTGGTTTAAAGTATGTATCGTTTTCTGAGGCTGAAAATTTTGATGACATTGAATTTGTTCTAATACAGCCTAAGCCTGGCGATCCATCAAATTATATCGCAATTAAAAACAAAAATTCAAATAAACCAGAATTTACAATTACAACAACAGATGCCGCGAATTTTTTAAACCTCATAAGTCCAGCTGGATACAGCAGGGGGAATTACGAATCTGTTCAAAAAGTTTTTCTAAAACTTTCTAACTTGATGAAAAAACCAGCCGAGCAAATCGCCAGGGATATACTTGATATCGCTGTTTCAAAAGTGAAAAGTGTTATATTGAATTTGATAAAAGAATATAAGCTTGAGTCCGACCTTATAACGCTTGTAGGCGGTGGTGGTGGATCTGAAGTAATAGTTCCATATCTTGCTAAAAAGTTAAATTTTGAGCACAAAATTGCAGAAAACTCAGAGGTTATATCTGCAATCGGCGCAGCGCTTGGAATGATCAGGGAAAGCATAGAGCGAGTTATCCCAAATCCAACTGAAGATGATATTTTGAAATTGAGAAATGAGGCTATTTCATCCGCCGTTAGAATGGGAGCAAAACCTGAAACAATACAGGTTTCAATTGAAATTGATAGACAAACTAAAAGAGTATTGGCTATTGCAACTGGAACGCCTGATCTCAAAACAGGTGAGATTTCAAAAAGGCAAATAGACGATGCTGAATTGTTTAATATAGCCGAGAAAATGTTTCAAGTGCTGTTTAGAAAACTTGGAAAAAGAGATGGTGAAAGTATCAAGAAAATTTCGGAGAATAATTTTTATAAAATCTTTGGCGCAGAAATTGAAAAGACAAAGTTTTTTATCTTCAAAGAGAAGATAAAACCAGTTAAAGTTTTTGACATTGATGGAAGCGTTAAACTTCAATTTTCAAACGCCGATGTATTTGAGGTTAGTGTTCACGAAGTTGAAAAGGTTTTGTCTGAAGTAATTGATAATCTCACGGTTTATGGTGATGCTGGAGCAATTGCGCCAGATGTGTTTTTAATCTATGGGCCGAAGATAATTGATTTAACTGGGGTTATGTTCAAGGAACAAATGTTATCGGTAGCAAGAGCTGAATTAAAAGCAACACCTTTTCTTGACAATAAAATTATAATTATCGCAGAAGAGCGAAAATGAGAAAATTAAAACTTTCAAAAATCTTTGAGATCGCTTGTTTTATAATTTTTCTCCTGATTGAGAATTTACCAGCGCAAATGAAAGTCACCATCATACTTGATAGTCTTTATTCTCAATCAGTTGCCGGTTATAAAAAATTTAATGTTTTGCTTCCCAAAGATTATAACATCAACGAAGAGAGATACAAAGTAATCTTCCTTCTTCATGGTTATTCAGGAAATCATAATGACTGGATAAACAAAACCTCGCTTGTAAGGTATCTTGAAAATTACTCGTTCATAGTTGTAACTCCGGAGGCGGATAATAGCTGGTATACAAATTCACCTGTTCTTAAAAACCGCAATTATGAGGATTACATAGTCAAAGAGTTAATTCCCTATGTTGAGAAGAAATATCGCGTTATTTCAACCAAGCATGGAAGGGCAATTGCTGGTTTATCAATGGGTGGTTTCGGGGCTATAAAAATCGCATTAAAGTATCCAAATATGTTTCAATTTGCTGGATCCTTTAGCGGTGCTTTCAACTGGGCTGAACTACTCAACAGAGATGGGGGACAGTTAAGTCAAAGTTTAAAAGACGCATTTGGAGCGAAAAAAAGTGAACACTGGGATAAAAACGATGTATTTGCTCTTTCAGATAGCGTCAAACATTTGGAGTTGCCATATTTTTATATATCATGTGGGAAAGATGATCGGGTAGAAGGGCTTCTTGAATCAAATAGAAAGCTTATTGAAAAGTTTCAGCGAAACGGAATGGTTTATGAATACCATGAACTGCCAGGTGGTCATAGTTGGATTTTTTGGGATAGAGAAATAAAAAATTTTCTTAAAGTTTTATCCGAAAAATGGTAAGAAAGGGAAAAACAATTCTAAAGTTACCACGAAAGGCTAAAACAATTGAATCTGATGTTGTCGTAGTTGGTGGAGGTTTAAGTGGAATTGCAACCGCGATAACTTGCGCAAGTAAAGGATTGAGAACATTTTTAATTGAAAAATATGGATTTCTTGGTGGACTTACTACAAATGCTTTTGCCTTCCCATTGCGTGTTTTCAATGTTCAAAAAAATTTCATGGAGCTTTTTACAGAAGGGGATTCAGATGTTGTAAAATATCCCATCTTTTCAACTTTGATAAGGTATCTTTTGAAAAATAAAGCGATACCTGATCATCCGTACTCAGATCCACTGCAAATTTCAGGAACGATAATACCGTTTGATTTTGAAAGATTTAAATTTACAATGCTTGAGGTTTTGCTTGATTTTAAAGTAAATCTGCTTCTTCATGCTTTATTTATAAAGCCGAGGTTAAAAGGAGATACTCTTACATCCGTTTTTGTCCTTGGGAAAGAAGGGTTAATTGAAGTCAAAAGTAAGTATTTTGTAGATGCCACCGGAAATTGTGAGGTGTTCAAAGCGATAGATGAAAGCTTGGTTAGGAGAGTTGGTTCTATTCCAAGGTATAATTTTATCATAAGTGGCTGTGATTTTAGTAAAGTTGATGATAGAATTGTTTGTCAATCCGTTAAGATAGATGATTTTTCAGATGATAGATATCATGCTTATGTTGTTGATGGAGATGGAATTAAGTGTGCGATTTATGAGCTGCTGATAGAAAATCACGCTCTCGTATTTGGGTTTGGTGAGGGGGAAGTAGATCCAGATGATGTTTTATCAATCAGTGCGGTTGAGGAAAATTTACAATTAAAAGTTTATGATTTCATTGAGTATTTAAGACAATTTAAGCCTTTTGAAAATATCAGAATTTCAATGTTTCCAGCTCAAATTTACTTTACCGAAAGCCACAAGATAAAGGGACTTTACACATTAGTTTCAGAGGATGTTTTCAATGGTAAAAGTTTTAACGATGAAATCGCTGTGCTTAAAACCTCCGTAATTGCTGAAAAGATGTTTCCGTGTGTTCTCGCTCCAGATAGAAAATTTGATAAATTAAATGTTCGTATTCCGTTTTCATCATTTTTAACTGAAATAAAAAATCTCGTTGCAGTTGGAAGAAATGTTGATGTGAGCGAGGAATTGAAATTTATTTTGTATTCTTTCCCGTTTGTCGTTAAAACTTCGGAAAGCATTGGAAATCTTATCTCATTTGCACATGGAAATAACATAGGTTTGAACAAAATAAGAGATAAAATTGATTAAGTGAAACAGGAGATTTTGAAAAGGATGGAGAATGGAATTATCGTTTCTTGTCAACCTGATGAACTTGGGCTTTTTTCGGATGTCAAATTTATAGTTGAGTTTGCAGTTTCCGCTGAGCTCGGAGGAGCGGTTGCTGTAAGAATAGAAGGCGTGGAAAATATAAGAGCTGTTAAAAGTAAAGTTAGAATTCCAATTATTGGGATCATTAAAAGCAGATATCCTGAGGGTGATGTTTTGATAACACCTGATCTTAATTCGGTTGAGAAAATAATTGAAGCAGGAGCAGATATTGTTGCAATTGATGTAACTGCAAGAGACAAAAGATTTGATATTTTTAAACAGGTCAGGGAAAATTATGAAAATGTAATTTTGATGGCTGATGTTTCAACTTATGAAGAGGGAATTAAATCAGCTGAACTTGGTGCTGACATCATTGCTACAACGCTTGCTGGATATACTCCTTACACAAAACATTCTTATAAGAAATATGAACCTGATTTTGAGCTTGTTCATAAGTTGTCAAGTTCGCTTGATGTTCCAATTGTTGCGGAGGGGCGCATATGGACTGTTGAACAAATAAAAAAGATGTTTGATCTCGGTGCTTTTGCTGTTGTGATTGGCTCAGTAGTGACGAGGCCAAGGTTAATTGTTCAACGATTTGTAGAAGAAATTAAGAACAAAAAATGAGAAAAATTTTAAAAAATATCATTGACATTGAAAGCGCTGATGTTGTTGTCGCTGGAGGTGGTATAGCTGGGATTTGTTCTGCGGTTGCTTCGGCAAGAGAAGGTGCAAAAACGATATTGATAGATAGATATGGATTCCTTGGTGGGATGTCAACAGCTGGAATGGTTTCACCATTTATGAAATACTGGATCGTTGATGAGTTTGATAACAAAGTTAAGCCTCTTGTTGGTGGTGTATTTGAAGAGATAGTAAGAGGAATGGAAAAAATCGGGGGTGTGATAGATAATGGTTTCAGCGCTTGGGCATTTAGAAAAGTTGTAAATGAGCTTTTGCATAGCGTCGGGGTTAAAACCATAAGACATGCGATTATTTATGGGGTTGAGTTTGAAAATGTTGGCAAAAAGAGAAAAATCGTTGCTTTGATATTAGCTCATAACTCAAGGCTTTACCGTGTATCTGGCAAAGTTTTTGTTGATACTACTGGTGATGCTGAGATAGTTTACCTTGCAAACGCTGGTTGGGTTAAGGGTGATGAAGAAACAGGTTTCACACAAGCGATGACACTATTTTTCAGGGTCGGAGGAATTGATGTTAAAAGAGTCGTTGAATTTGTCAGAAACAATCCTGATCAATTTTATCCGTGGTCAACATCTACATATATACCTGGACAAATAGTTTCGGTTGCAGGTTATTTTGATATTGTTAAACAGGGAAAAGAGGATGGATTGTTACCTGAAACAATTGAATATATATTTTTCACAACCTTACCTGAGGATGGAGAAGCATCTTTTAACACAACAAATATCCTTGGTCTTGATGGGACGAGTTCATTTGATTTAACAAAAGCTGAAATAGATGGACGGATTCAGATGTGGAAGATATTTAATTTTTTAAAGCAAAAGATTCAGGGTTTTGAAAATTCGTATTTACTTGAGTCAGGCGTTCAAGTTGGTGTAAGGGAAACAAGACGAGCAATAGGAGAATATATCATCACAGGCGAAGATATATTACAGGCGCGAAAGTTTAACGATGCAATTGCAAGAGCTTGTTATGGAATTGACATTCACGGACAAAGAGGCGAAAGATCGCGGTTAGAACATTTAAGAGAAGGTCAGTATTATGAAGTTCCTTTGAGAGCTTTGATTGTTAAAAGAGCTTTAAATTTGCTTGTTGCAGGCAAATGTATTTCATCAACGAGGGAGGGGCATTCTGCTTTGAGAATTCAAGCAACATCCGCAGCGACAGGTGAAGCATCCGGAGTCGTCGCAGCTCTTGCATTAAAATTTGAAGGTAATGTTAGAAGTGTTCCTTATGAAATTATTAAGCAAAAATTAAAAGCACGTGGCAACATTTAAAAAAACAAAAGGAGTAAAAGTTATGAAAAGAAAAATCAACGCAGTACAATTCGGGCTTGGCCCAATAGGACAACTTTGCGCCAAAACGATCATTCAAAAACATAGCGATGTAATTAATTTAGTTGGTGCTGTTGACATTAATCCTAACAAGATCGGTAAAGATATTGGAGAGCTGATCGGAATTGAACCAACTGGGATACTTGTTGAGGATGATATTAAAAAGATAGTTAAAAAGCGCAAAGTTGATCTCGTCTTTCACACGACCACCTCATTTATGGAAGATGTAAAGGAGCAAATTGTGGAGTTGATAAAGTTGAAGTTAAATATAGTTTCATCTACTGAGGAATTGTTCTTCCCTTGGATTAGAAATCGTGAGATCGCTCATGAGATTGATTCACTTGCGAAAAAGTTTAAGGTGCGCGTTCTTGGAACCGGAGTTAATCCAGGATTTGTGATGGATGTATTACCGTCCGTCTTAACTCAAGTTTGCACGGAGGTTAAAAGAATAAGAGTTGAAAGAGTTGTGAATGCTGCGAAAAGAAGATTACCGCTTCAGTTAAAAATCGGTGCAGGTTTAAGAGTGGGTGAGTTCAAGGCTAAAAAAGCAACAGGTAAATTTGGGCATATCGGTCTTGTTGAATCGTTACAATTTTTGGCTTATATTTTGAATATAAATCTTGATGAAATAAAAGAAGATTTAAATCCAATTGTAACGAAGAAAAGTTTGAAAACTGAATACTTGACAATTCAAAAGGGAAGAGTTGCCGGAATACACCATACGGCGGTTGGTTTCAAGAATGGCAAGGAGGTTATATCGCTTGATTTAAAGATGTATGTTGGCAATCACAAAGATTATGATGCTGTTTACATTGATGGTGAACCACCTATAAAGATGAAAATTTTGAACGGCGTTTTTGGTGATATCGCAACCGTTGCAAGTTTAATTAATTGTGCATATTTAATTTTTAATGCTAAACCAGGGCTTTTAACCATGGCCGATATCGGGTTGCCGCATGGATTTTTAAAACAATAAAAGTGAGGTGGTCAAGTTGTCATATAAATCCATTTTATCAAAATGGTTTACGCTTGGAAATGATTTAAAAACACATATAGTGTTAAATCCATACGCTGGGCGTTGGAAAGGAGCAAAACTTTATCATAAGATAATTCATTATGTAAAGCATTTAAAACATCTTGAAAGGTTTCAATTAACAACCGCTCCAGGTGAAGCGATACAAATTGCTCGCGATACTTCTGCCGAGCTTGTAGTTGCAGCAGGCGGTGATGGCACGATAAACGAAGTCGTAAATGGAATCTTACAAAGCAATCAAGAAAAATTGTTGGGTGTAATCCCAATTGGTTCTGGAAATGACTACGCTAAAATGTTGAACTTAAAACCATTTAGAATTAAACAAGCCATTGAGTCGTTAAAACGAAGGAAAGTAACAGCATCAGATGTCGGAGCAATTCAATTTGTTGATGAAACTGGAAGATTTAATGAAAGATTTTTTATAAATGGTGTTGGAATTGGGTTTGACGCAATGGTGGCAAACGAAAGTAGAAAAATAAAACACCTTCGTGGCATTCCTTTATATACTCTTGCTCTTTTTAGAACGCTGAAGAAATATGAAACTCCAGAAATGGAAGTATATATTGATGGAAAGCTGATCACAGGGAAGATTTTTCTTATAGCGATTGGAAATGGTATATCAGCAGGTGGAGGTTTCCTTCTCACACCTGATGCAAAGATCAACGATGGCTTTTTTGATGTATGTCTTGTTAGGGACTTGTCTATTTTACGAATTCTTCAGGTCCTGCCAACAGTGTTGAAAGGTAAACATATTCATTACCCTGAGGTTTCAATGTTTAAGGCAGAAGAGATTGAAATTAAATCTGACTCAAATCTTACTATGCATGCTGATGGAGAAATAATCGGGACATCTTTACGCTGGATAAAAATTTCCGTTGTCCCATCAGCTGTTGAAGTTATTTCAAACATATGATGAAATTAATATGGAAATTTTCAAAGTCAATAAATACGGATATTTTACAGCAGATGGAAGAGAATTTGTTATAACTGATCCTAAAACACCAGCACCTTGGATGAACTATATCTGGAATGGACGCTGGGCAGGTCTTGTAAGTCATACTGGAGGTGGTTATAGTTTCTATCTGACACCTCGCGATAACCGTATCACAAGATATAGGTATAACTCGCTCCCATGGGATCAACCCGGGCGCTATGTGTATGTTAAAGATAAAAAATTAAGTAGATATTTTTCTTTGAGTTGGGCACCAACAATTGATTTGAATTATGATTTTTATGAATGTCGTCATGGACTAGGTTATACTAAAATAACAACTGAAAATCTGGGTATAAGGGGCGAGATTACCTTCTTTGTCCCAACCGATTTAGATGCTGAAATTTGGCTCGTTAAATTAAAAAACTTAACAAATGAAAGAAGATCGCTTGATATATTTTCATATATTGAACTTGTGATGGGGAATGCGCTTAACGATTTAATCAATCAACCGAATGACAAACACTTTCCAGATGTTTATTTTGACAAAGATTTAAAAGCAATTGTCGCAACGAGAAGATATTGGGTGACAAATAGGGGAGTTTCAGTTGCCCAACCTAACCATGCTTGGCCATACTATTTAATATATTCAACATCGCTTGAAATAAAGGGATTTGATGGTGATAAGGATAAATTCATAGGCAGATGGAGAAGCAATGCTAATCCAGAAGCAATTGAGCTTGGTAATTGCTTTAACACAGAAATAACCGCTGGTGATCCTTGTGCAGTTATTCAGTCCGAAATTGAGCTTGAATCTAATGAGGAAAAAGAATTTACCGTTTTCATGTTTCTCGTTGATAAACCATCATTGCACACAAATGATAGGTTGAAAAATAACTCAAAATCATATAAGAAGGCACTTGAAACCATCTCTAAACTTAGAGATCTTGAATTTGTGCATCGTAAATTTGATGAATTGAAGAAATATTGGGATAACTACCTTAATACTCTTCAAGTGCAAACACCTGATGAAAAAATGAACCTTTTTATAAATGTATGGAATCGTTATCAGATCGCTGTAACATTTGATATGTCAAGAAACGCGGGATATTATCATGGTGGGCTATTGTTCGGAACTGGAGTTAGAGATCAGATGCAAGATATTTTTGGCGAGCTAATCGCTAACCCTAAAAGGGTTAGAGACAGAATAATTGAAGTATGTGGTTATCAGTTTAAAGACGGTAGCATGCTACACAACTTTTTCAGAATTTCCAAAACAGGTGAAAAAACCGGACATTGTGATACACCGCTTTGGTTGCCATTTGGAATAATCACTTATCTAAAGGAAACAGCGGATTTTGATTTACTTTATGAAAAAGTTGAATTTTATGATGGTGGCAGTGCTACAGTTTTACAACATTTGCAAAGGGCGCTTGACTTCTCGTTAAATAATCTTGGCAAACATGGACTGCTTAAGTTTGGGCGAGGAGATTGGAACGATACCTTGGATTATGTAGGTATAAAAGGCAAAGGGGAAACAGTCTGGGGTTCAGAGTTTCTTGCCTATGTATTGAAAGAGACAATTGAATTATTTAACTATTTAGGCCTAAAAAAATCGTTAAACAAATATGTCAATGCTTATTTAAAAATTTCAAAAAATATAAACAAATTTTGCTGGGATGGAAAATGGTATATTAGGGGTTTCAGAGACGATGGAAAACCTTTTGGAAGTTCAAAAAATAAGGAGGCGAAAATTTTTGCAAATCCCCAATCGTGGGCTGTGATAAGTGGCATCGCTGATAATGAAAGAGCAAAAATATGCCTCATGTCTGTTGAAAAATATCTGGATACTCCTAAAGGACCAAAAATTTTACATCCACCATTTACAAAGGTTGATCCGAACATTGGACTTGCAACGAGATGCGTGCCAGGTAAAAAAGAAAACGGAGCGGTATTTAATCATGTGGCAAGCTGGGTATTTCTTGCTGAATTAATTTTTGGAAATGCAGAAAGAGCTTATAAAATTTACCATGCTACATTGCCACTTAACAACGCTGTAGATGCTGATCTTTACAAGATGGAACCATATGTATATTCAGAATATGTAACAAGCCCAGATCATCCAACTTTTGGTGAGGCAAGTCATTCGTGGCTTACAGGTTCGTCGGATTGGTTTTTTAAAAGCGTGGTTGAATATATGATTGGTGTAAGACCTACTTATGCTGGCTTGTTGGTAGATCCTTGTGTTCCCTCAAGTTGGAAAAACTTTAAAATGATAAGGCTGTTTCGCGGTGTAAGATATGAAATTGAATTTTTAAATCCTGATGGTGTCAACAAGGGCATAAAAGAAATTTGGATTGATGGCGAAAGATATAATGACCGAATTCTTCCACTGCGCAAAAAGGGAAGCGTTTGTAAAGTAAAAGTTATAATGGGAAATCCAAGCAATAAACCCTTGTAGAATACTTCAAAGTAGATTTTTCAATTTACAGACAGAATGAGCAGCAACAAATTCTAATTAAGGATGGCAGAGGAAACTCACAATATACTATCTGATTTTAAAGCAGGTTATGTTGCTATTGTTGGAGAGCCAAATGTTGGAAAATCAACGCTTCTTAATACTTTGCTCCAACATAAAATTTCAATCGTTACGCCCAAGCCTCAAACGACAAGACATAAAATTATCGGGATAATGACGGGTGAGAATTATCAAATTGTTTTTCTTGATACGCCCGGATTGATCAAGCCAAGATATTTGCTTCAGGAAGTAATGATGGAATATGCTGAATCTGCGCTCAGAGATGCTGATATAATTTTGTTTATGATTGATGTTAAAAAAGTTAAAATGAATGAAAGCATTGTTAATTCGCTACCTTTTGAGATTTTGAAAAAATATGTTGATGAAAAGCCAATAATTTTAGTGATAAACAAAGTTGACCTTATCAACAAGCTTGAAGTTCTTCCGATGATTGATTTTTTCAGCAAAATTTTTCCATTTAAAGAAATTGTCCCAATATCCGCACTTAAGGGTCAAAATATAGATGAATTAAAAAAGGTCCTAATTCAGTATCTACCTTACCATCCTCCGTTTTATCCACCTGACATGATCACAGAGCACCCCGAGAGATTTTTCGTCGCGGAAATAATCCGTGAGAAAATTTTTCAGTTTTACAGACAGGAAATACCTTATTCAACAACTGTGTCCATCGTGGAGTTTAAAGAGGCGCAAAATGAAGGTGAGCGGGATTATATAAGGGCTGAGATATATGTTGAAAAGGATTCGCAAAAAGGGATTATAATCGGTAAGGATGGGCAAATGTTAAAAAAGATAGGAAAACTTGCACGGGAAGAAATTGAGTGGTTTCTTGGAAGACCTGTTTATCTTGAGCTTTATGTCAAAGCACGTAAGAAATGGCGTGATAGCAAAGCATGGCTAAAAAGGTTAGGTTATACCGTTGATTAAAAATTAACAAGATCAAACATGCCTGAAATAAAACCATTTAAAGGACTGATCTATAATCCAAATTTGCCTATCCATAAACTTGTCGCTCCTCCTTATGATGTGATCTCAGAGAAGGAAAGAGATGAATTATATGAGCTCCATCCTTATAATGTAGTAAGGTTGATACTGAACAGGGATGAAAATAGATATGAAAGTGCGAAAAATCATTTTGAAAAATGGTTAGGCGACGAAATTATTATTGAGCGGGAAAACGAGGCAATTTTTATTTATGAACAAGAATTTGAATATGAATCCAAAAGTTATCTACGAAGTGGGATCATTTGTTTGTTGAGAATTGAAGAATTTGGAAAGGGGAATGTTTTCCCGCACGAGAAAACATATCCCAAACCAAAAGAGGATAGATTTAACCTTTTAAAAGCAACCAACGCACAGTTTGATCATATATTTGGAATTTATTCAGATCCAAGTTTTACTATTGAATCTTTAATTGCTGGTAATAAGCCTGATCAACCTTTATTTGATTTTGAATTTCCAGAGAAAAGCAAAATTAGACATAAGCTTTACGAGATCACCGATAGAGAGTTCATTAGCGCTGTTGTTAATTTTTTTAAAAACATTCAAATTTTTATCGCAGACGGGCATCATCGTTATGAAACTGGTATAATGTTCAGGGACTACTTAAGGTCTTTATCAGTCGCAAGGGAAGAGCATAACTATATTTTGATGTATCTTACTAATATGGATTCCGAGGGGTTAATCATACTCCCAACACATAGGGTTTTGTCCGGGATTGATTTAGAAAACTTGGAGAACAAACTATTTTCTGGTGTATTTCAAAGTTTTTTTGATATCTTTGAAGTTAGCATATTTGAGGAATTAAAAGATGTAATGAAAAAACTTAGCAAGGGAATTTTCGGAATTTCCTTCGGTGGTGGAAAAATTTTTGTGTTAAAAATAAAAAACTATGACGAGGTAAAAGCAAACTTACCTCCAAGCATCCCAGGACCAGTGCAAGATCTTGATGTTACAATTTTACATGAATTTATTTTTAACTTGCTCGGAATACAAACAGAGCAAGTTAAAATTACCTACACACACGATCTAAAGACAGCTCTTGAACTTTCGGAAGAACCAAATAAAATCGCGTTCATACTTAACCCACCAAGCGTTTTTGATGTTAAAAATGTCTCATTATCGGGTGCGACAATGCCTCAGAAGTCAACTTATTTTTATCCGAAGCTATTATCCGGAATCGTGATGAGAAAATTCTAAAATGAGAAACTTAACTATCAAAATTATAGAGACCCAAAGAGCATTATCAAAATCAAGAATTCAAGGGATTGATTATACCGTAAATCCATATGTAGGATGTGAGTTTGGTTGCCTATATTGTTACGCTGATTTTATGACAAAATTTTCAAAAAATTATTCGCTTTATTTCAGTAATTGTAGATGGGGCGAATTCGTCGGAGTAAAAATTAACATTCCCGAAAAGTTGAGAAGCGAAATTCTTCGGCTTGAAAGCAAATTTGATTTGTTTTCAAACAAGGAAATGAGCAAACCAAAGATATGGATGAGTATAGTTACAGATCCTTATCAACCTGTTGAGAAAAAGTTTGAACTTACAAGAAAATGTCTTGAGATTCTGCTTGAGTTTCAGTGTCCGACCGGAATCTTGACTCGCTCTCCGCTTATTGTGCGAGATATTGATTTGTTTGTTGGATTTGAAAATCTTGAAATAGGATTAACTATTACAACTGACAACGACAATATAAGAAAAATCTTTGAACCAAAAGCACCTTCAATCAAGAGCAGAATAAAAACACTTGAGATTTTAAAGAAAAATAATGTAAGGACATTTGCTTTCATAGGTCCAATCCTTCCAATGAACGCAAAAAAGCTGTCAAGCGAAATAGATGGCTTGGTTGATTATGTTCTCGTTGATAGAATGAACTACATTTGGAAAACGGAGGGAATTTACAGAAGGAATTTGCTTGAGTTTGGAATTAGAGACGAATATTTCAGGATAGTTGCTGAAGAAATCTCAAGCTATTTTTCGTCAAAAGGAATTGAAGTTGAAATCTTGTTTTAAAACAAAATTTGAATGGAAGTTATGAAGAGAAGAATCGGGTTTATTTTCTTTACATTTGTAATCTTGGCGTTTAATTTATCAATCGCTCAAATTTCTTCACCAGAAAAATTTTTTGGCTTTAAAATCGGTGAGGATAGAAAGCTCATCGGATGGGATGAGATAGTTAGATATTTAAGCTATGTTGATAAGAATTCCGAGAGAATAATCATTGAAGAACTTGGTAAGACAACGCTTGGAAAATCTTTTATCGTTGTGGTAGCATCGTCGGAGAAAAATATGAAAGATTTACAGAGATTGAAATCTATCCAAAGAAAACTTGCTAAACCATATGATCTTGACGAAAGGGAAGCAAGAAATTTAATTCGTGATGGGAAGGTTTTTGTTCTTATAACGATGAATATACATTCAACAGAGATTGCCTCAAGTCAAGAGTCCGTTGAGTTGGTTTATGAATTTGCGACGCGAAATGATGAAGAAATGAGAAACATACTTGATAATTGCGTGATTCTTCTGATACCGTCGCTTAATCCAGATGGACAGCAAATGGTAGTTGACTGGTATAAAAAACATCTTGGAACGAAATACGAATCTTCACCGATGCCGTGGCTTTATCATTATTATGCTGGGCATGATAACAATCGGGATTGGCACTTCTTTAGCTTAGTTGAAACCAGATTAACGGCGAAAGTCTTGTATCATGATTGGTTCCCGCAGGTTGTTTTTGATCAGCATCAAATGGGCTCAAATGGTCCTCGCTTTTTTGTCCCTCCATATTCCGATCCTGTTAATCCGAATGTTCTACCAGAGATAATGGCTCTTACGAATCTCTTTGGTAAATATATCGTTTTTGATATGATTCAAAAAGGTTTCAAAGGCGTTGTAACTGGTGGAAGATTCAATGCTTATTTTCAAGGGACGATGTCAAAGACACCATTATGGCATAATAGAGTTGGTATTTTATCTGAAGCAGCAAGCGTAAGAATTGCAACTCCGATTTATATCCCATATGGGAGCGTTGAAGGACTCGGTGACGAAATCCCGGACAATAGTTTATCAAATAATAACCTTTATCCGTTTGAAGAAGGTTGGTGGAGATTAAGAGATATAATTGATTATGAAAAAGCTGCAACCTATGCTATTTTGAATTTCTCATCCCTTAATAGAGAAAAGATTCTTTGGACTTTCTACAGTGCAAATAAGAAGTCAATTCAAAAAGGAATGACCGAACCGCCTTTTGCTTATTTGATTGACTTGAATTCTCAACATGATCCTAATTCTGCGATTGAACTTGTCAAAAGATTACAATTCGCAGGTATTGAGATTTATAAAGCAAAGAGAAGCTTTAATGTCGGGAATGTTATATTTTCTGAAAATACTATTGTAATTCCACTTGCACAACCGAGCCGACCATTTATAAAAGATGTAATGGAAGTTCAAAACTATCCTGATATCCGTCTCTATCCGGATGGACCTCCAAAAAGACCTTATGATGTTACCGCATGGACATTGCCACTGCAAATGGGAGTTGATGTCTTTGAATTAAAAGAAAAAGTTGATTTGCCAATCCAAAAAATTGAAAAAGTAGATTTTGGTGATTCAAAGTTCAGTGGAAAGGGTAGGTATTTCGTAATTGACAGAAGGTTTATAAATTCTTATCGTCTTGTCAATTTGCTTTTAAAAAGCGGTGTCAAAGTTTTTTACAGCAAAGACACAAGATTTAAAGGAAGTTTTGTAGTAAAAAATGAGCGAGATGTTTATAACAAAATCAATTCACAGGTACGAAATCTCGGACTTGAAATAAAACTTTTAGATGATATCGCTGATACGAACCTTGTTGAGATAAAGTCAAAGAAAATTGGTATTTATCAACCATGGATCACAAGTATGGATGAGGGATGGACACGACTTGTGCTTGATAGCTTTTACTTTGATTATATAGTCCTTCATAATCAGGATATAAAGGAGAAAAAGACATTTGATGAACTTGATGTTTTAATCTTGCCGAGCATGGGAGCGAGTGCAATTGTTGAAGGTCGCGAATTTAGAGAACAGCGTAGGATTGATTTACCACAGATCCCAGAGGAATACAGCGGAGGAATAGGGAAGCAAGGGGTTGACAATATAAGAGAGTTTATCAGGAAAGGAGGAACGCTTGTAGCTCTTGGGGAGGCAAGTGATTTTGTAATTGAACAAATTGGAGTTCCAGTTAGAAACATTTTGAAAAATGTAAGTATAAAAGAGTTCTTCGCCCCGGGAACAATTGTTAAATTAAAAATTAACGCTCCTGATAATCCTCTCGCATACGGCTTAAGAGGATATGTCCCAGCTTATATGATTAACTCCATTGCCTTTGAAACGAGCCCTTATTCTAACGAGGTTTCAACGATTGCTTCTTTTGATAATGCAGAGATTTTGTTAAGTGGTTATCTTCTTGGAGCGGAAAAAATAAAAGGGAAATCTGCTCTTTGTGAGGTCCCTTACGATAAAGGTAAAATTATAATGTTTGCTTTTAGAACTCAGCATAGATCGCAAACTTGGGCAACTTTTAAATTTTTATTTAATGCGATTTTGAACTAAAAATGCACTTGAACAAAAATTAACTGCTATATTTGATGCAACTGCGACAGTTTATTGAAAAAACGCCTATCAAAATTTTTCTGTTTGTTTTTATATGTTTTATTTGGGGCTCAACTTGGCTGACCATAAAAATTGGGTTGCAGGAATTACCGGTGATGTTTTCACTATCGCTTCGCTTTTTACTCGCTGGTATAGTGCTTTTGATTCTTTTGAAGACATTAAACATTCAGGTTCCAATAAATGAAAAACAACTTTTTCTTTATCTATATCTAACTTTTTTCTCCTTCTTGATCCCTTTTCTACTTGTTTACTGGGCAGAGCTTACCATCCCAAGTAATCTTGCGAGCATTCTTTTCTCAACGATGCCGTTTTTTGCGTCAATTTTTTCAAGGGTATTTTTGAAAGAGGATTTGAACCTGATTCAGAAAATCGGTTTACTTCTTGGATTTACAGGCGTTGTTTTCGTTTTTAACATAAATACACAAAATTTGGGAAATATCTTTTCCTCGCAAGACAGGCAATTTATCATTAGTATGATTGCGGTTGTAATCAGTGCTTTTCTTAACGCATCTGTGTTAATTGTTGTTAAAAAATATGGAACTGATATTCATCCGCTTGCAATTAATTTCATTCCGTTGAATTTAAGTGGTTTAATTCTTTTGATTTTGTCTGGAGTTTTTGAAGAATGGAGCACAGTTAAATTTGGATTGAAAGGGATTGGGAGCGTAATTTATCTTGGAGTTTTTGGCTCAGTGGTAACATTTACGGTTTATTATTGGCTTTTAAAGAAGATCCCAGCGGTTATAATGTCGTTAACGGCTTTTCTTACACCGGTTTTTGCAGTATTGATCGGAGTTTTCATCGGGAAAGAGACAATAACTGTAAACATCTTGGTTGGTGCTTTTCTCGTGCTGGTTGGAATGATTTTCGTGAATTCGTCTTTTTTGATCAAAAAATTTGCGTTAGAAAAATTATCTAAAGAGAAAAAATGAAAGCAACTTGCCGTTTTTTGCTTTTGATATCATTAGTGTTAACCTTAAATTTTGCGATTTCGCAAACTCAAGATGATTTTGATATCCTTCATTATGAAATTTACATTGATCTTCTTGATGGGCTTAAACAACGCAATGGATATTATAAGGGATATGTCAAAATAAAATTCCGCACCAACAGAAATTTAAATGAAATCAATCTTCATTCAGCAAGCGTTATCCAAATTGACTCAATTCTTTTCAACAGAGCAGTGTTAAACTATCAACAAAGTTATGAGAATTTGAAAATTTTTCTTCCATATGTGATCTCACAAGGTGAGACATTAACTGTTGCAATTTATTTCAAGAGGGAATCAAATCTTGATCGCGGGTTCTATTTTTATAGAAGTGATGAAGTATCGCCTAACCTTCCATCTGATATAGCCTATACGATGACACAGCCATCGGATTCAAGATATTGGTTTCCGTGCTATGATGAACCTTGGGATAAAGCAACTGTTGATGTGATAGTAAAAGTAAAGAATGATTTTTTGGTTGCCTCAAATGGTCTATTGCTCCGTGACGAGATCAGCGGTGAAGGCCGGATCTTTCACTGGCGTTCAATATATCCGATGTCAACTTATTTAATTGCTTTCGCAACCTCAAGATATATAACATTTTCTGATTGGTATCGTAAGATTTCAAATCCATCTGATTCAATTGAAATTAAGTATTATGTCTGGAGGGAGGATTCAACCAAGGCGGTTCAGGCATTTAGAAATGTCGTTGACATGATGAAATTTTTTTCCCAAAAATTTGGTGAATATCCATTTGAGAAATATGGAATGGTTGCGGTTTATCCATTTCGGTATGGCGGGATGGAGCATCAGACGATGACAACAATTCACAGAAGATGGCTTGATGGAAATTATGAAGGTGGGATAGCTCACGAGCTTGCGCATCAGTGGTGGGGTAACCTCGTCACTTGCGAAAATTGGGCAGAGATATGGTTAAACGAAGGTTTTGCTTCTTACGGTGATGCTTTATATACGGAGTATAAATATGGTAGAGAAAGCTTTAAAAATAAACTTAAAAGTTGGGCGAATGCTTACTTTAGAGAGGATTCAATAATAAGATATCCAATCTACAATCCGCCACCTTCAAAACTGTTTGGGACAGCAGTTTATTACAAAGGCGCTTGGGTTTTGCATATGTTAAGAAATTTAGTTGGTGATTCAGTGTTTTTTGAAATCCTAAAAGAATGGGGAAGAAGATATGCTTATGGAACAGGAACTACTTCAAAATTTATCGGGGTTGTGAATGATGTTACTGGAAAAGATTATTCTTGGTTCTTTGAGCAATGGGTTTATGATTCAGGATATCCCGTTATTGAATCAATTATCTACTCAACAACAGAGCAGTCCAAGTTGACTTTACGGTTTAGGTTAAGACAAATTCAGAGGAGCTCAAGAATTTTTAAATTTCCAATTGATTTGAAAATTCAAACGCAAAATCTTGATACGCTTTTAACTTTCTGGACATATACTCAAGATACGACTTTTGTTTTCTCAATTGATGGAACCACGCCTTTGAGCGGATTAAATATTCAAGTTGATCCCGAAGAAAAAGTTTTAAAAAGAATAATCGGTGTTACCTCGGTTTATGCTCCATTGATTTACAACTTCAACCTTTATCAAAATTATCCGAACCCGTTCAATTTAAGCACAATCATTCAATTTGAAATTGCGGGTGATGGGGAAATTTACGATTGCGAGTTGAAAGTTTTTGATTTACTTGGTAAAGAAGTAAGAAAAATTTTCGCTGGCAAGCTTACTCGGGGAAGGTATATTTTTAATTTCACGGCAGATGATCTTCCGTCTGGGGTATATTTTTATGAGTTAAAGGTTCACGCGAACGGAAAACAGATATACCGAAAGAATAGGAAAATGATTTTGGTAAAATAAACAAGTGGGAGGAAGCATGAAATTCAAAACAATAATTGAACCATTTAAAATCAAAGTCGTAGAACCTATCAAGTTTACAACTCAAGAAGAGAGGGAAGAGATTTTAAAAAAGGCGGGTTATAATGTTTTCAATATCCCAGCTGAGGATGTGATGATTGACCTTTTAACAGATAGCGGGACAAACGCAATGAGTTCAAAACAATGGGCTGGGATCATGGACGGAGATGAATCCTATGCTGGGTCAAAAAGCTTTTTTAGGTTTGAAAGCGTTGTGAAGAAAATAACTGGATTTAAACATGTCATACCAGTTCATCAAGGAAGAGCAGCAGAGAAAATTTTATTCTCACTTGTTGCAGGACCTGGAAAGTATATCCCAAACAATACTCATTTTGATACAACGAGAGCTAACATTGAATTTGTTGGTGGTAACGCTGTTGACTTGCCGATACAGGAAGGGATTCAACCTGATGTATGGCATCCTTTCAAAGGGAATATGGATGTTGAACGACTTGAGAAATTTATATTAGAGAAAGGTCCTGAAAATATCCCTTTGGTTATGTTAACTGTTACCAATAATTCTAACGGTGGTCAGCCTGTTTCAATGCAAAACATTCGCGATGTCAGGGAAATATGTAACAAATACAAAATTCCGCTTTTCCTTGACGCTTGCAGGTTTGCGGAGAACGCTTATTTCATAAAGAAAAGGGAAAAGGGATACGAGAACAAAACGATTTTAGAAATAGCAAGGGAGATGTTTTCTTACGCTGACGGATGCACGATGAGCGCAAAGAAAGATGCTTTTGCAAATATCGGTGGGTTTCTCGCAATGAATGATGATGAACTTGCTTTGAAAGCAAGAAATGTTTTGATAGTTACTGAGGGTTTCCCGACATACGGAGGGCTTGCTGGAAGAGACCTTGAAGCGATAGCACAAGGGCTTGAAGAAATTCTTGATGAAAATTACTTGATTTACAGAATCAGATCTGTTGAATACCTTGCGGAAAAGTTAATTGAGCGTGGTATTCCTGTTCTAATTCCGCCAGGTGGTCACGCAGTTTATCTTGACGCAAAAAGGTTTGCTCCACATATTCCACCAGAACAGTTTCCTGGTCAATCTATAGTTGTTGAACTTTACAGAGTTGGTGGTATTAGAAGCGTTGAGATCGGAAGTGTAATGTTTGGGAGAAAAGATAAAGAGACGGGTAAATTCATCCCTCATACAATGGAGCTTGTCCGACTTGCTATACCGCGAAGAGTTTACACGCAAAGCCATATTGATTATGTTGTTGAAGTTATTGCGGAGGTTTATAGAAATAGGGAGAAGCTGAAGGGTTATAAAATCGTATGGGAAGCTCCTTTGCTGAGACATTTCACCGCAAGATTTGAGCCCATTAATTAAAAACTAATCTTTAGGAGGAAAAAAGGTGAATTTATTTCGGAAAAAAAGCATATCCCAAATTTTATTTGAAGCAGAAAGTGGTGAATCTCGCTTAAAGAGAGCTTTAAATGCTTTTGATTTAACTGCGCTTGGAATTGGAGCAATTGTTGGTGCAGGCATATTTGCTCTTATAGGGACGGCATCCGCTGGAGGAGCTCACCATATTGGTGCAGGACCTGCTATAGTTGTTTCTTTCATAGTTACGGCTCTTGCTTGTGCCTTTGCTGCTTTGTGTTATGCGGAGCTTGCCTCAATGCTTCCGATTTCGGGAAGTTCATACACTTATTCATATGCAGCGTTTGGAGAATTTATAGCTTGGATAATTGGATGGGATTTGATACTTGAATACGCCGTTGGAAATATAGCTGTTGCGATTAGTTGGTCTGCTTATTTTGTTGAGCTTTTGCGTGGTTTTGGAATTACAATTCCACCTTGGCTTGCTACAGATTATGTTAGAGCTGTTAACACTCCCGAGATTTTAAATTCAGCACCACATATTACAATACCAATTTTAAATAAAACTATCCCTTTGATCTTCAATCTTCCGGCTTTTGGTATCGTTGCTATTATAACTATAATCCTTGTAATAGGGATAAGGGAAAGCTCCGCTTTTAACACTATTATGGTTGTGATAAAACTTGCTATTTTATTTTTCTTCATCATTGTTGGGGCTTTCTATGTAAAGCCAGAAAACTGGCAACCTTTCGCCCCAAACGGATGGAAGGGAATTATGACAGGTGCTGCGCTTGTCTTTTTTGCATATATTGGGTTTGATGCTATTTCAACTGCAGCTGAAGAAACGAAAAATCCTCAGAAGAACTTACCTATTGGAATAATTGCCTCGCTTGTAATCACAACTATTCTTTACATTGCTGTCGCAGTTGTTCTTACTGGTATGATTCATTACTCTGAGTTAAATGTTCCTGAGCCACTTGCAAAAGCATTCAGTGTTATTGGTTTAAATTGGGCAGCAGGTATAGTTTCGTTTGGAGCAGTTGTCTCAACAACAGCTGTTTTACTCGTTTTTCAGCTCGGACAACCAAGGATTTTCTTTTCTATGGCAAGAGATGGTCTTTTGCCTGAATGGTTTGCGAAAGTCCATCCAAAATTCAAAACACCATATATTACCACCATTTTAACAGGTATATTTGTTGCAATTCCAGCAGCATTTGCCGATATTGGAGAAGCAGCTGAACTTACGAATATTGGAACGCTATTTGCTTTTGTGTTAACTTCAGCTGGAGTCCTTGTGTTAAGATATACGAATCCAAACGCGCCAAGAGCATTTAAAACTCCGCTTGTCCCTCTCGTTCCATTGCTTGCTATAGGAAGTTGTTTATATCTTATGATAAGTTTACCTTTAATAACTTGGATCCGCTTCATTGTGTGGCTTCTGATAGGATTTGTGATTTATTTCGTTTATGGTTATAGACATAGCAAATTACGAACGATAAGTAAGTAATTTTTCAAAAGTTCAGATTGTTAATTTGCTTCCTTTATGTTATATTTAATCAAGCAAATGTCAGTGTTTAATTATTGAACTTTCCCAATCCCAATAATTGGGAGATGGGATAAAAAATTTTTATAAAACTAACTTGAATCTTACTTGGACTTATGAAGGCAGTTATAATGGCTGGTGGCTTCGGAACTCGCCTAAGGCCTTTGACGATGAATATACCTAAACCGATGGTTCCAGTTGTCAACATTCCAATAATGCACCGAATAGTTACATTGCTAAAAAAATACGGGATCACCGATATAATTGCTCTCGTTTATTATTATCCCGAGGTAATTATGAATTACTTCAAAGATGGGAAAGATTTTGGGGTGAACATTTCCTATGTAAGATCTGAAGCAGATTACGGAACCGCGGGAAGCGTAAGAAATGCTGCAGATTTAATTGGCGATGATGAATTTGTTGTTATAAGCGGAGATGTTTTAACCGATGTTGATATATCAAAGGTCATAAATTATCATTTTGACAAAAAGGCGAAGGCAACGATAGTTCTCACAAGAGTTAAAAATCCACTTCAATATGGAATTGTTATAGTTAAGGATACTGGGGAAATCTCAAGATTTCTTGAGAAACCAAGCTGGGGCGAGGTCTTCAGCGATACGATTAACACTGGAATTTATATTTTGAATCCGTCAGTTCTTGAATTTGTTCCATATAAGCAGGAATTTGATTTCAGTAAAAATCTTTTCCCAATTCTACTTGATAAAAAAATTCCATTCTATGGCTTTTTAACGGAAAGCTATTGGCGAGATATAGGAACGCTTGGTGATTACCTTGAAGCGCATTTAGATTGTCTTGCTGGTATGGTTGATATTGAAATTGATGGCAACAAAATTGAAAGTGGGAATGCGATATTATATCTTGGGGAAAATTCTATGATTGAAAATTTTGATAAATTTGAGGGCGTTGTTGTAGTTGGAAATAAAACAAAAATAGGAAAAAATGTTAGAATCGTCAACTCGGTAATTGGTTCAGAATGTGAAATTGGAGATGATTGCGAAATAGTTAATTGCGTTATTTGGGATAAGACAAAGATTAAAGATCAAGCAAAATTAACTCTTGATGTTATTGGTTATGAATGTGTGATCGGTGAAAAAGTGGAAATAAACGAAAATGTTTTTATAAGCAACAATTGCGTTATCGGAAAGGAAGCAAAACTATTACCAAATATAAAACTTTGGCCTTGGAAAATTGTGGAAGATGGTTCTATTTTATCAAAAAGCTTGGTTTGGGAGGATAAATGGCTTAAGGAACTTTTTAGTGAATCGCGAGTAAGTGGAATTTCAAATCTTGAAATCACTCCAGAATTTGGCGCGAAACTTGGTGCAGCATTTGGAGCTTTCCTTGGTCAAGGTAAGTGTGTTTTGGTAAGTCGCGATCCAGATAATGTATCACGAATGATAAATCGTGCTTTAATTTGTGGACTTATCTCAGCTGGACTTGATGTTGATGATTTAAGAGTTGCTTCAATCCCGATGGTGAGAAATGAACTCCGAAGCGGAAGATATGCAGGAGGGCTTCATGTCAGAAAATCCCCAGTTGATAAACATCAAACCGATATTATCTTTTTTGATTCAAGCGGTTTAGATTTGCCAGTGAGCAAGGTGAAGGCAATAGAACGACTTTTCTTTGGTGAGGATTTTCCACGCGTTTCCTATGATAAAGTTGGGACAATTAATTTCCCTGTTAGAGTTGTAGAAGGATATGTTGAGAAATTTTTAAACTTTATCAATATTGATGCCATAAAAAAGCGAAACTTTAAAATAGTAATTGATTATTCAAACGGTGTTGCCGTTACAATTTTCCCTAACATACTTGGACAACTTGGTTGTCAAGTTGTCTCGTTAAATGCATATCTTAATCCCTCAAAGTTGACAAGAGATGAAGAAGAATTTAAAAAAGCGATCAACGATTTGTCCCAAATCGTGACTTCAATTCAGTATGATGTTGGGTTTATGTTAAATCCCGGAGCTGAAAGAATTTGGGTTGTGGATGAAAGAGGTAAGTTGATTGACAATGATCGCCTTCTTTCGGTCGTTGTTAAGCTATATCTTGAAGCAAATAAGGGGAAAGTTAAAAAAATTGCTGTCCCGATAACCGCATCTCTTGAAGTTGATATGATTGCAAGTGAGTATGGGGTTGAAGTTGTGAGAACGAAAAACTCGCATTACGGAATGATGGAAACAGTCATCAGAGATCCAGAAGTTAAGTTTGTTGGAGGAACAAAAGGAGGGTTTATATTTTCAGAATTTCTCTTTGCTTCTGATGGAATGTTTTCAATATCAAAAATTCTTGAACTTATGGCTACCACGGGGTTAAAGATTGGTGATGTTGAAAAATCATTGCCGAGACTTATTTTAAAGCACAAAATTTTACCATGTCCACGGGATCAAAAAGGAACCGTGATGCGATTTGCAACTCTTGAATCAGATAAATATAAACGGCAACTTATTGATGGAGTTAAAATTTTTATAAATGATTTAACCTGGGTTTTGATCTTGCCAGATAGACAGAAAAGCGAAATTCACTTGTTTGTTGAATCCGACGATGGGAGGCAAGTTGATGATTTGTTAGCTATTTATTCAGATAAGATAGAAAAATGGATGAAATCCTGATAGAAAAATAAAAATAAGGATGAAAGGTGAAAATAAGCGAGATTTTAAATGAAGAGTTCGTTGTGGTTGGTCTTGATGTTTCTTCAAAAGAAGACGCAATAAACGCACTTGTTGATTTAATAGCGAAATCAGAGAAGGTTAAAAATGTAAATAAAGTTAGAGAGGCGGTTTTTGAAAGGGAGAAAATAATGACAACGGGGGTTGGAAAAGGATTTGCGGTCCCCCACGGAAAAACAGACGCCGTCACAGACATTGTCGCTGCTTTTGCTATAACTAAAAAGCCCATTGATTACGATTCTCTTGATGGAGAACCTGTTCGCCTTATTTTTTTGTTGGTTGGAAGAGATAATATGGTTGGACCTCATATAAAACTTTTAAGTAGAATTTCAAAACTAATGAATGATAACGATTTTCGTGAAAAATTGCTTAATGCGAAAGATGCCAAAGAGGTTGTAAGTTTATTCAAAACAGAGGAAGAAAAGTATCTTGGATAAGAAAAAGATTAAAAATGTTCGCGGCACGAAAGATATACTGCCAGATGAATCATATAAATGGTGGCATATTGAACAAAAAGTGAGAAAGATATTTGAGGTTTATAACTATCGTGAGATAAGAACTCCAATTTTTGAGGAAACTGAGCTTTTTGAGAGAGGAATTGGTGAGTTTACAGATATTGTTAGCAAGGAGATGTATACTTTTATTGATAAAGGTGGGACGAGCTTGACGCTGAAACCTGAAATGACAGCGTCTGTGATGAGAGCATATCTTCAATATGAGATAAATAAACAAACTCCGCTTTTTAAAGTTTACTATATCTCACCAATGTTTAGGCAAGAGCGACCTCAAGCCGGTAGATTACGGCAATTTCACCAAATAGGAGCTGAAGCCATAGGAAGCGCAAATCCCGAAGTTGATGCTGAGATAATTTATCTTGTAATACACATAATTGAAAGTTTCGGCGTGAAAAATTACAACTTGAAAATTAACTCGGTAGGGTGTCAAGTTTGCAGACCAACATATAAAGAAGTTTTAAAAAGCTATTTTGAGAAATTCCAAAACGAACTATCAGAAGACAGTAAGAAACGCCTTCAAAGAAATCCATTAAGAATTCTTGATTCAAAAGATGAAAGAGATAAAAATATCGCTAAAAATGCTCCATTGATCTACGAATATCTATGTGATAATTGCAGAAAACATTTTGAAAACTTACAAGATTATTTAAACTTTCTCGGTGTAAAGTATGAAAACGAACCACATCTTGTGCGCGGACTTGATTATTATACGAAAACCGCATTTGAAATAACAAGTTTAGATCTCGGCTCTCAAGATGCAATTGCCGGTGGCGGAAGATATGATCTTCTTTCCAAAGACCTTGGTGGTCCGGAAATTCCTGGGGTTGGTTTCGCCCTTGGAGTTGAAAGATTGATGTTGATTCTTGAGAAAAATAATTATAGTTTCAATGAAGTTTCTAAACCATTTGTTTATGTTACCTGCATAGGATTTGAAGCTCAAAAAGTAGCCCTAAAGATAGCTTTTACTTTAAGACAAAACATGATACCGTGTGAAGTTGAACTTTTAAACAGAAGCTTAAAAGCACAAATGAAAGAAGCAGACAGGCAAGAAGCTCAATATGTTGTAATCATAGGAGACGCTGAAATAGAAAATGGTAAAGCTTTGGTTCGCAATATGGCAGATGGCAAGCAAGTGGAAGTTGAATTAAATAAAATTACAGAATTTATACTATCAAAATATGCCGAGGAAACTTCCAAGGATAGAACCGGAGTTCAAATATGATTTCATGCTTTATATTTCAAAAGGGTATGATGAAATAAGAAAAGAAAAGTTTCTAAAATTTTTGCTTGAAACAACTCAACATTTTCTCGCTTTCAACTATGAACTTGATGTTCGTGTTGGTTTAGAAAACAATAATAAAATAAAATTTGAAATTCACGGTTTCAAAATACCAAGTTCTCCACTATCTAAACCCGGACCAGCGAGGTTTGAATACAGATTGTATGGGTATACAGAAGGGGTTTATACTTTAACAATAGTTAAAAAGGAAAACTTAAAAAACACTTTCTCCATACATATTGCCAACGATGAAATTAAGATAAAAAACAAGCCAAGGAAAAATAGCTTTATCAAACTAAATATAGTTTGAGCACTAAAATGCGCCCGATTTTATTTGAGATAGGACCGATCCCAGTATATAGTTATGGTTTCATGTTGGCTGTTGCTTTTCTTATTGCAGATTATTTATTGTCAAAGGAATTTAAAAGGTTAAAGTTAAGTGTAAATTATGCTAATGAATTAGTTGTGCTTGCTCTAATTTCAGGAATTGTCGGAGCGAAGTTTTGGTATTTGATTGAAAATTTGGACGATTTTCTAAAAGCACCTCTTGATATGATCTTTTCAGCAGGTGGGTTAACTTGGTATGGGGGATTCATATTTGCTTTTGTCGTTTTATTTATTTATGTGAAACACAAGAAACTTCCTGTTTTAAAAGTTTTGGATGCAGCATCACCAGCACTTGCTCTTGGATATGGGGTTGGCAGAATTGGATGCCACCTCTCTGGAGATGGGGACTATGGTATACCTACTGATTTGCCCTGGGGTACTGTATATGCTAATGGTACATTAAAGCCAAGTTACGCCTTAAGAGAGTATTTTGAACGATATCCTGAACTTGCTGAAAAATATGACTATTGGGAAAAATCAATCAAAATCGTTGGGGAAGATAGATTTGGTGTGATTACTGAGTTTGATTTATCCATAAAGCTACATCCGACGCCAATTTATGAATTTTTGATGATGGCTGTAATTTTCATCTTTTTGTGGATGTATAGACAAAAGGTTAAAAACACCGGAGAATTGTTTGGTTTATATTTAATTTTTTCGTCAATTGAAAGATTTATTATTGAGCTTATTCGCTTAAATCCACCTCTGCTCTTAGGCTTATCTGAAGCTCAGATAATTTCAATAATTCTTTTCATCGCTGGGGTTATATTAATTAAAAAAATCAGAACACAAAAGCCTAAATCCAAATCAGGAGAAAATGTAGAGACAAAAAGCGTAAGCAAGTAGCATAGTAAATTGTTAAAGTTTCATAACAACTTCAAGAAGTTTTTTAATCTCATTTTCCCAAGTTAACTCATCTAATGCTATTTTGCAGTTCTCCTTCATTTTCTCGTATAAACTTTCATTTTCAATAAGTTTTTTAACTTTAAGAAAAATATCGTCAAAATCTCTTGGGTTTACCAGAAGGCCAACTTGATATTTTTCTACGATGCTCTTTATCTCTGGAAAATCGCTGGCAACAAAGGGAATTTGATGTTGAATATATTCAAAAATTTTGTTTGGTAGTGAGTATATATAGCTTGCTCCCAAAGGTTCAATTATACATAACCCTATGATTCTTTTTAGATTTGGCATCACAATATATTGCTCGGGAGAATAAGGACCGAGTATAGAGACATGCTCCGCAATCCCACGTTGTTTGATCAACTTTTCTATTTCTTCTTTAAGCTCGCCCCTCCCTATTAACAGAAGTCTTGCAGCATAGGATTCACTTCTGAGTTTTTCCAACAGATCAAAATAAATAGTTAAGGCACGACCGGGATGAAATAGTCCAAAGTAGGTTAGCAGTATGCTGCTATCTTTCACCAAATTGTGCGGTATTTCTAGAAACCTTGTTTTACTTTCTCGGCTTGGGAAATTTCTTATAACAATTACATTTTCTATATTGAATTTACTTGATAAAATTTTTGCAATTGATTGATTAACAGTAAGAAATACAGAGCTTCTTAAAGCAAAAAATCTCTCAATAAATGACACTATTAACTGCTTTATTGGCTTTTTATAATGTGAAGCTAGCGAAGAGTAGAGTTCTCTGGAATCGTATATCAGCCTTGCCCGGCATTTTCTTGAAGTTATCCAAGCTAAAGGTAGCGAAAATAAATCAGATGCTATTACAACGTCTGCTTTAAACTTTATTGCTACTGGAAAAGCTTTGATATAAAAAGATAAAATTTTTAAGACAGCTCTTTTATGATTCTTTAGGTCAACATAAAATATATGCGGATTTTTAATTTTGGCTTCCCCAGGTTGATGAGCGCAAATGATCTTAACTATGTGGCCTGCTTCCGATAGTGATTTAAACATTTTGAAGCTCCTTGAATCATGAGAAGGATTACCAAGAAAAATAATCAAAATTTCTTTCTTTCTCATCTAAAAATTGAATTTAATTGTCAGGGTATGCGAAGTGGGAAAATTAAATTCATTTGGCGCGAAGGCATATTGAATAGCAAGGTTCTTTGTTTCAATTCCAGTTCCAAATCTAACTTTGTTTATATTATTTCCTGATGTGAAACCCAAGTTTATCGTAAAACCTGATAAAAATTTAAAACCGATAGCTGTTGAAAAGAGATTTGTTCGGTCATAGAACTTATGTTTTCCTTCAAAAAGCAAAAGAGGTTCAATGCTACTTTGTGCCACTGAATAAGATACCGATGCTCCGATTGATAGAGTTGAAGGTGGGTTTATAGATGAATTTCTATATTTGGAACTAAAACCTATATCTTTTAGCGATACGCCTGTGTAAAAGTTAAAATCCGAAATTTTAAAAGGATATAAAACTCCCAAGTCAAGTGCGAAAAAATGTATTTCATCAACAAAGATTTTCTCAAAAATATATTTAATTGTCAATCCTGTTTTTAAATTTGATCTCCATTTAGGGGAAATTGAAAAAGCAAGAGATAAATCTCGGGAGGTAAATTTACCTTGAATTTCGCCCGGCATCGTTCTTATTTCTATATCAGAAATGCTAAGGGATGTTAAACTTATTGCAAAATTTAGATTCTTTGTTGGGATTGAAGCTGAAAAATAAACAAAATCTCCATCAATTAACCAATTTCGGTATGTTAAAATAAATGAGTTTTTATCTTGATAAGCAAGCCCAGCGGGATTATAATAGATTGTTCCTATATCAGGGAATATGGCAACGCCTGCATCAGCAAGTGAAACAACTTTAGCGTCAACCCCAATTGTTAAAAATTTAAAGCTAGTTTTACCACCACTTAGCAAAATTTGAGAACAAAAGAGGGACAAGAATAATAATTCCTGTGCAAATCTTTTCATGAACTTTATTCATTTTAATTTTAATCCCAGTGTTAAAAATTGCATTCCAGAAGGTGAATATCGTTCAAATTTATATGTGTAATCAAACAACACAATAAAATTACTTATTTTTCTGCTCAACCCAAAACCAAATGCAAAGTCGGGATTTTTAAGATATTCAACTCCAACTCTTATACATATACTCTCTCTAAATTGCTCGGATGTGAAATAAAGAGGATATAATTCCGTCCCGAAATTTAAACTTCCTTCTGAACCGCTAATTTTGTATCCAGTTGAGACGATAAATAGATCTTTATAAAAATAACTTACGCCAGATCTTACAGTTAGAGGGAAGTTATCAGTAATCGTGCGCCCTTTTTCTTGGTATAGAATGGATGAATCCCATTTATATTTTGCGTTTATATCGTGCACGGAAACACCAGCGTTTATATGATCGTTGAGTTTATATAAAAGACCGAAATCAATTCCAAGGGTTTGTGCTACAATTTCTTGATACAATTGATTGTAATAAAATTTTAGTGATAACCCTAATGATAATTTTTCAATTATTCTATTCGCAAATGAAAAGCCAATGAGATATTCATTAGTATTGATGTTCTTAATATGATAACCGTCTTTATCTCTCAAATCAACATTTTTCACACCAGCTCTAACGATAAAGATGGAAAACCCAGCGGTTGGGTAAACTGACTGTGTATAATGTAAGAAATCAAGATTACGATCAAGCGATAAAATACCAATCGTAAGTGAGGCTGATTTTTGGTTTGAAAATGGTAAAATCGCAGGATTATAATAGCCAATTATTTCTCCTTTGGTTACTGAACTCATCGCATTGCCAAGCGCTATCCCTCTTGAACCAAAACCTAATCTTGAAAAAGTAGCAACAGAAGGGTTTTGTCCAAATAATAAGTTAAATGTAAAGCCAAAACCAATCAGGATAGTAAAAAGATTTCTATTGAATGAGAAGTATTTTACCATATAACTCCTTTTCATCTATTTTAACTCTGTAGAAATACACTCCGTTTGGCACGATCTTTCCGGAATCGTCCTTTCCATCCCATATTTCATCGTATTCTTTAACTCCATCTCTTGTAGCGTTTGAGATAATGGTTCGGATTTTTCTCATTGCGAAGTCATAAATTTCAATTGTTACTTTGCTTTGTGGTTTATCTACGCTGTAATGAATTCTAGTAACCTCAAGCCAGGGTGAAAATGGATTTGGGTAGGCGTATGTTTTATCATGCCCAGCAACTTTTTCGTATGTTCTAAAAATTTTCCAATTATCACCGAAAATTTCCGAATCAACAAATTTTACAAGTCCATCGGAGCTTCCAGCCCAGATCGTATCTTTTTGTACTCCAATTGAGTAAAAAACATTAGTATAAATCATTTGGCGAGATAAAAAATCAATTATTTTTCCAGCTTTTTCCCAGTTTTGACCGAAGTTTTTTGTTCTCCAAAGACCATTATCACTTACAGCGTATACTGTGGAATCTTTGAAGGCGATATTATGAACGAATTCACCTATCAATGTAGTTTTCCAAGTTTCGCCTCCATCTTCGGAAAAACTCAGGGCTTTGTACTCCTTTGGATCATTCGCATTTATTGTTGCGCCCCAAATTATGTTTTTTGCTGTCCCGCCTTGATTGATCTTTTGGTTTCCGAGTGCCACTACGAAGTTCCCAGATATAGGTGAAATTTGGTTTTGATGATTGAATTTTACCCAACTTCTTCCGCCATCCGTTGATTTGTTTATCCCATCTGCAGTACCAACCCAAATAATTGAATCGTCAACGGAAATGACTGAGAAAACGCGATGATTATAATTTTTAACGGGGTTTAGTTCAAAATTTAATATATCATTTGGCTTAATTCTGTTTAAATTATCTGGTGGGATCACGACTCTTTTCCAAGTTTTGCCCATATTGGTTGATTTTCGCAATCCGCCAGCGAATGAGGCTATAAAAATTGCATCCTTTGTTAATGCTATGTCGTAAATTATGTTATTTATCGTGGTTGTTATTGGAAGTGCTTTGATTGTGTTTGATCCGTAAATTTCAAGTGTATCTGTTTTCTCATCAAGCGGTTGATTCACTTTCACCCATGTTTGTCCACCATCAGTTGAATAAAGTAAACCAAGCCCTTCCGGAAAATAGTTGTTATCTATTTTAGTGGTTCTCGCAAGAGCAACCCATATAACACCATCTTTGCAAGCAATTGCCGAAATTCTACTTTCGCCGAATTCGGCTGTTTTGTAGTAGTTTTTCCAAGTTTTACCTCCATCAGTGGTTCTACTTAAACCTTTGCTTGTTCCAATCCAAACAGTATCACCACATATGCAAATGTTTGTAACTACATTTCCAGGTGGAAGGTCAGATAAATTTTGAGGTGAGTTTAATTCATATGTGATTTTAAATTGAGAATGCAGAAAACTAAAAGAGATGAAAATCAGCATAACAACTCTCGTTTTCATAAAACCGTTATAAAGTGTGTTATAAAATTACTTAACGCACCTGCTCTATCTATTGCGAAGAATTCAAATTTATATCTTCCCTTTTGGGTGTTAGGTGGCAATTGGACTATAATTGAATAAATCCCATCACCGGCTCTTTCATCACCACTTACTCCGCTTGCATTTCCATCGTCGTACATTCTAAACGGGTTTCCAGATGATGGAGAACCATCAGGTCTATAGGAATTAAATTGAACGGATTTTATATCGTTATTTCCATCTGGATCTGTTGCTTTAAGTGTGATTTTTATCAAAACAACTTGTGTTTGCAGTAAAACAGAATCAGGAGCGACAAGGTCGGAGATAACTGGTGGACGATTTCCGCGGTAAAGGTTCAAGCTAAAATGAATTTCGTTACTTGAAAAATTTGATTTATCAATTGAGAAAATTTTTACTTGGTAAATTCCTGCTTCTTTTCTTTTGATTTTGAACTCAGGCTCTCCGTAAAAAGTTGAATCATTTATTCGGGCAAGATCTGTTCGTGTTAAAGTAACGCCTCTGTATGGATTTATTATTTCACAAATAGTTTTGGAAATATCGTTTTGGCCGTCTTTATCAATAACAATGGCTCTTGTTTTAATCTTGATTTTAAGTGTGTCTTCGGGAGATATTTCGGAACCTACAATTATCGTATCAAGATTAATTGCTTCAGGTTCAATTTTTATTGACCTTATAATCGGTGGATTTGAGAAATTGATGTCAATTACATTTTGGTTTTCCTTCTCGCAAGATAAAATTATCAATGTCATTAAAAGGTATAAAGGTTTTCTCATTGTTCATCATCCTATTTTTATAGGCGCCGGTGATATTGATAAGATGAATATGATAATTGTAATCCAGCCAATTATCATCCGCTTTTTATCCAACATTCCGAATGTCCCAACAGGGGGATGTTCTATTTTAACAACGAAATAAAGGATGAAGGCCCATACGAGCCATCCAGGCCATCCTAAATTTTGTTCGAAAATGCCAACAATCCCAAAGAGAATCAATCCAAAGAAGAATCCGCGAGCTATAAACTTATGTTTTTCACCGAACATAGCGAACATTATATGCCCGCCATCAAGTTGACCTACTGGAATGAGATTCATTGCTGTGACAAGCAAGCCAAACCAACCTGCACATAGATATGGATAATGATAAATTTCGTTCATCGGAGGTATAAAAGCGTCGGGATTTATAATTGAAAAGAGTTCTTTAAAAAGAAAGAAAAGAAGCGTATTGCCAAATGTTAAATCGCCCTCGGGCAAACTGGGAAGAAAACGGTATTCGGGATGGATTTGATATAAATACTCTATGTCAGGAAGAGTTTCAAAACCATAGATTAATACAATTAATGTAGCTATGAAACCAGCGATTGGTCCAGCAACACCTATGTCAAATAAAGCTTTTCTATTTGGAACAAACGATTTTATTCTTATCACGGCTCCAAGCGTTCCAAAATTTAAAACAAATGGAAACGGCGGAAATGGGATAAAATAGGGGAGTGTTGTCATTACACCATGTTTTTTCGCAGCAAAATAATGCCCAAGCTCATGCGAGGCAATTATGAATAAAATTGAAATTGAATATGGTATGCCGAAATGAAGATTTGTTAACTCAAATGGATCTTTCAAAAGCCATTGAACCCCAGCTATAGTTGTGGTGAGAAATGTTAGAAGAAAAAGAAAAATATGAAGAATGTAATTTGGTTTATATTCCTTGTATCCGAACGGTTGATAGTATTCCGGAGCGCTCATCTAACTTAGTTTTTTTATTCAATTTGGATAAAAAAACCGAAAAAATCAAATTTGAAAACCTTGAGTTGCGATTGTGCAATTATTAGACACAGCGTAATAGGCAAGATTTGAACATTTAGCGTTTTGAATTTGAAATCTTGGTTCAAATTTTTAATTTTTTTTGTGGTATAAATTTTGATAAACATTTTAGCAGAGATCTAAATAACCAAAGTTTGGGCGATGAAGTTTTTGTTGTTTTGCTCTTTATGTTAACTGTGTTTGGTATTTATTGAATTCTTTTATAAGAAAAAAATAACAAGTTGCGGAGCCATGCGAGATGTTATGATTAATAAGCACGAGCCGAGCTATATTGAATTAAACAAAAAGGGCATATTAAAAGAAAGGGTTGAGATTTTAAAGCAGATTTTGAATGATTGCACGCTTTGCCCAAGGAATTGTCATGTTAACAGAAATGCCGGTAGGAAAGGGAAGTGTAGAGTTGGAAGTGAAATAATAATTTCTGGAGTTCACCCTCATTTTGGAGAAGAACCGTGTCTTGTTGGGACACATGGATCTGGGACTATTTTCTTTGCAAGTTGTAATATGAACTGTATATATTGCCAAAACTATGAAATAAGCAGATTTAAACAAGGTGAGGTTGTAAGTGTCTTTACGCTTGCTGATGCAATGCTTTATCTTCAAAAGATAGGGTGTCACAATATAAATCTTGTAACGCCAACTCATTATGTACCTCAAATTGTGGAAGCTATCTCAATTGCTGTTAATAAAGGTTTGAAAATACCGATCGTCTACAATTGTGGCGGGTATGAATCCGTAGAGACATTGAAACTGCTTGAAGGAATTGTTGATATTTATATGCCTGACATTAAGTATTCAGATAATTCAAATGCGTTAAAATATTCAGGTGTTCCAAATTATTGGGATGTTGTCCGAGAGGCGGTGAAGGAAATGTGGAGACAGGTTGGAGATTTGGAGATAGTAAATGGAGTCGCTGTCAAAGGTTTGCTCATAAGGCATCTTGTTTTACCAAATGGAATTGCTGGGTCTGAAAAGGTTTTTGAATTTATAGCAAATGAAATTTCAAAGAATACCTATGTTAACATAATGGCTCAATATAGACCTTACTTTAATGCCTTTTTAAAACCGGAAATCGCACGGAGAATTACTATACAAGAATATAGAGACGCAGTTCAAAGTGCACAAAGGCTCGGACTAAGAAGAATAGAACTAAGTCCTTGGTATTAACAAAAAATAGGTTAAGAAATTATGGATTTTTTTGAAGTTTTGAGAAAAAGAAGATCGGTGAGAAAGTTCAAAGATGAGCCTATTTCTGAAGATAAACTCAAATTAATTTATGAAGCGATAAATTCTGCACCGTCCGCTGGAAATTTGCAGGCGTATGAAGTTTTTGTTGTAAAGGACAAAGACAAATTAAAACAACTTGCCGATGCTTCATTGTCTCAGGAATTTATTGCTCAAGCTCCTATTGCTTTGGTATTTTGTGCTAATCCAGCACGATCAAGATGGAGATACGGAAGTAGGGGCGAGAAACTTTACTCTTTACAAGATGCGACAATAGCCTGTGCTTATGCGCAACTTTCTGCAACAGCTTTAGGATTGGGAAGCGTTTGGATAGGAGCTTTTGACGAAGATGAGGTCAGAAAAATAATTTCCATCGGTAAAAATTTAATACCAATTGCGATCCTTCCAATCGGGTATCCTGATGAAGTTCCTGAACCAACACCAAGAAGAAAAATAGGTGATTTAATCCACGAGGTTTAAAAACAAGAAAAAAATTTTGTTTAAATGCTTTTAAGCAGTTTAAAGTTTTTTCTGGATTCAATCCTTGATTTCATTTTTATTTATGAATGTGAAATATGCCATCAACACCTTGAGAACAAACGAGCAATAATTTGTAAAGATTGCCTTACCAAGATTGAAATTGTTGAGCCCTTTGATATGATGCAAATTTTTGCTTCAAGATTTGAAAGTTATGGATATATATCTAAAGCCTTTGCTTGCTTTCATTTTAAAGAAGAAAGCGCAATTCAGATTTTAATTCACGAACTTAAGTATCAAAACAAAAGTTCAATTGGATTGCTGCTTGGTGAAATCGTTGGAAACGCAATTAAAGATGATCCTAATTTCAGCACTGCCGATGCACTAGTGCCCGTACCACTTCACAAGATTAGATTAAGAGAAAGGGGATATAATCAAAGTGAATTGATTTCAAAGGGTATAAGCAAGGTGATAAAAGTAAATGTTGAAAAAGATTTGCTAATTAGGGCAAGGAACACGGAGACGCAAACAAAATTAAATCTTGACCAGCGTAAGGAAAATGTTAAGGATGCTTTTGTAGTTAACGATAAACATAAAAATTTTGTCAATGGAAAGAAATTTGTTATAGTTGATGATGTCATAACAACGGGGGCGACTATAAATGAATGTGCAAAAGCTTTAGTTAGTTCTGGTGCTTCAAAAGTTTTTGCGGTTTCGGTAGCAGTTGCAAGTTAATCTATCGGGAAAGCGTCTCTTAAAATTTTATTTGCAATTATAATTTTTTGAATTTCGCTCGTTCCTTCACCTATGGTTAAAAGTTTTGCGTCTCTGTAAAGTTTTTCAACTGGATATTCTTTTATGTATCCATAGCCACCGTATATTTGAATTGCTTCATTTGCACACTTAACTGCGACTTCGCTTGCAAAATACTTTGCCATTGATGCATAAAGATGATAGTCCCTGCCGGCATCTTTAAGGTAAGCAGCTTTATATGTAAGCAACCTTGCTGCCTCTATTTGAGTAGCCATGTCAGCAAGCTTCCACTGAATCGCCTGAAATTCAGCGATATATTTACCAAATGCTTTTCTCTCTTTGGCGTATTTCAAGCTTAGATCAAGAGCACTTTGTGCGAGTCCAACCGAAAGCGCAGCTATGCCAATCCTGCCACCAGCAAGGATCTCCATCGCCTGTCTATAACCTTGACCTTCGTTGCCAATTAGATTTTGAATTGGGACAATGCAATTGTCAAAACTTAACGAACAAGTTTCGCTTGCCCTCATGCCGAGTTTATCTTCTTTTTTCCCGACAATTATACCGTTATAGTTTTTCTCAACTATAAATGCCGAAATCCCATTTTTACCTTTGCTTTTATCTGTCACAGCCATTACGACAATAATTTCAGCAACTCCACCATGCGTCGTAAAGATTTTATTCCCATTCAAAACATAATAATTTTCGTTGCGGACAGCACTCGTTAGCAAGTTCGCTGCATCACTCCCAGCTTGTGGTTCTGTCAAAGCCCAAGCACCTATTTTTCTACCACTGCAAAGGTCAGGAAGATATTTTTGTTTTTGTTCTTCGCTACCGAACATGAAAATGTGATTAGTGCAAAGCCCATTATGTGCTGCAACGCTTAATCCTATCGCTGGATCAACTTTGCTTATTTCCTCAACTATAACAACATAGTCAAGATAGGATAGCCCTGCACCTCCGTATTTCTCTGGGAATGTAATTCCGAGAAATCCAATTTCACCGAGCTTTTTCATTATTTCAGTTGGAAATTCCCCTGTAGCGTCAAATTTTTTTATATGCGGTAGGATCTCATTTTCCGCAAATTCTTTGGCAAGTTGTTTAACTTGCCTTTGGGTCTCAGTTAAGTAAAAATCCATAATTCTTTACCTAATTATTTTTTTGATGGAGCTTTTGGCTCCTCAATATTTATAAAGCGTTTTGCTGATAAAAATGTTCTATCAATTCGTCCGCTATTTCAAATGGATTTACATGAGAATTCGTAAGAAGGTTAACTTTTTCCTCAAGTATCTTCAAGCGATCCTTCGTCCAGAAGTCCTCACGAAGTTTTTCCTCTACTATTTCCTTTACCTTTAGCTTTAGTTTTTCTTTTCTCCTTTTTTCAAATTCGCTGGTTTTTTGCAAAAATTCGCGGTGTTTCTTTATCAAATTAAGAAGTTCATCAACTCCGACGCCTGTATTTCCAATTGTTTTTACAATTTCAACCTCCCATTCATCTTTTTTAATCCTAAGGCTTAAAACACTTTTGATTGCATTTACAGCTATATCTGCGCCTTCTCTGTCGCTTTTATTCAATACAAATATATCGGCTATTTCCATTAGACCTGCTTTCATTGCTTGAATTGAATCCCCAGATTCTGGAACGAGAACAACCACTATTGTATCAGCTACCTTAACGACATCAAGTTCGGATTGTCCAACACCTACTGTTTCAAAAATTACATAATCAAATCCTCCTGCATCAAGTATATCTCCAGCTTCAATTGCTTTTTTGCTTAAACCTCCTAAACTACCTCTGCTTGCCATACTTCTTATAAATACCCCTTCATCAAGCGAAAGTTCATTCATTCTTACTCTATCACCAAGCAACGATCCACCTGTAAATGGGCTTGTTGGATCAACCGCAATTATTCCAACTTTTGCATTTTCATTTCTTAGAAGTTTAGTAAGTTGAAACACAATTGAACTTTTCCCCGCACCTGGCGGACCTGTTATGCCTATTTTGTAAGCTCTGCCTGTGTATTTATAAATCTCTTTCAATAATTCCTCGGATGACTCTGATTCATTTTCAACAATTGATATTGCTTTTGAGATCGCTCTAAAGTTTCCATTTATTACCTTTTGAATTAGATCAATCACTCTGCTTTGTCTGAAATTTATTTTTGAAAAATTCAACAGTTAATTTTAACCCTTCGTCAAGGGAGATTTCTGGTTTCCAACCCATTGCTTTATAAATTTTTTGATAGCTTATAACGCTTCTTCTTTGTTCGCCTGGTTTCGCTGGACCGTGAATTTCATCGCAAGTTGCGCCTGTCAAGCTTTTCAACTTATAAAAAAGCGTATTTACATCTGTCTCTAAACCTGTCCCGATATTGAAAACATCAGATTTTTCATAATCAAGCGCCAACACATTTGCTCTTACGACATCACCAACATATGTATAATCCCGAGTTTGCAATCCATCGCCGTTTATTATTGGTTGTTCTCCCTTCAGCATCTTGCTTGTAAAAATAGCCACTACACCGGCCTCGCCGTGTGGATTTTGTCTTGGTCCGTAGATATTTGCATATCGCAAAATAACATAGTTTAATCCATGAACCTCCTTATAAAAGTAAAGATATTTTTCAACAGTCAGTTTCGCTACCCCATATGGAGATAGAGGTCTTGTCGGATGATCTTCATCAGCGGGGAAATAATCCTGCTCCCCGTAAACTGCTCCTCCAGTTGATGCAAAGATAAATTTTTGCACCCCATATTTAATGCTGAATTGTAGAAGTTTCAAACTTCCAATTATATTTACATCTGCGTCGTATATCGGATCTTCAACGGATTTTCTAACATCCATTTGCGCTGCGTGATGATTTACAATATCAATTTTTTCATCTTTAAAGACCTCTTCAACTTTGTCGTCCCTTATGTCAATTTGATAAAACTTCGCTTTAGGATTCAAGTTTTCAATTGAACCCGTGGATAAATTATCAACAACTATAACATTATGACCAAGTTGTATATAGGCATCAACAACATGTGAGCCGATGAAACCAGCACCGCCAGTTACAAGTATGTTCATTTACCCTCCGTTTATTTTTTGAGTTAACTTTTCAATTAATTTAGTTTCTTTCTCCGCAAGTTCAAAATTTAATTTTGCGAAAAATTTAATTAAAGGAAGGGTTAAAATCAAACGGGTTGATTTTTTGAATAAATAACATATTTTCATTAATTTTTTCAAAAACGGCGTGCGAAAGTGATAATCCTTGGGATAGAAACATCTTGTGATGAAACATCGGCAGCTGTTTTGAAAGATGGTAAATTACTTTCAAGTATAGTTTCATCACAATATTTTCACTCAAAATATGGTGGTGTTGTTCCTGAACTTGCTTCAAGAGCTCATCAAAAAGTGATAGTGAAGGTTGTTGATGAAGCGTTAAAATCAGCAAGTGTAAAAAAAGAAGAGATTGACGGAATTGCTGTAACCTATGGACCTGGTTTAATTGGTTCTTTGCTTGTTGGTGTTAGCTTTGCAAAAGCAATGGCATTTGGGCTGGGCGTCCCAATTGTCGGAGTTAACCATATTGAAGGGCATGTGTTTTCTACATTTCTTATGAATGAACATCCTAATTTTCCTTTTATAGTTCTCGTTGTTTCGGGAGGACATACTATGCTTATACTCGTTGAGGATTTCTTAAACCTTAAGCTTCTTGGACAAACTCGTGATGATGCTGCAGGAGAAGCATTTGATAAGGTTGCAAAACTTCTTGGACTTGGTTACCCAGGTGGACCTCTTATAGATAAACTCGCACGGGAAGGAGATCCAAACTTTGTAAAGTTCCCAAAACCAATCCCATCTTCAAAAAATAAATCATCTTCTGAATTTGTTGATGAAAATAAGTATGAATTTAGCTTCAGTGGCTTGAAAACTGCAGTTCTTTACTATCTGAAGAAAAATAACTTTCAGGAACTTAGCGGGGAAGAAAAAAATATCTTCATAAAAAATGTTAGTGCAAGCTTCCAAAGATCTGTGGTTGAGGCTTTAGTTGAACAAACCATAAAAGCAGCGAAAGATCTGAATGTAAAAAACATAGCTATAGCAGGCGGAGTTGCGGCAAACTCTGAACTAAGAGAGACAATGAAGGAAAAAGCTGACAGCGAAGGATTGAAACTCTATATACCTGATCTTGCATATTGCACCGATAATGCAGCAATGATCGCATTCGTTGGTTATATCAAACTTAAGAATGGTATTAAACACGATTTTGACTTAGCCCCGCTTCCGAATTTGAAAATTTGAAATAACTATGTCACACTTGTGTCTGAATTTATAAATTAAACCTTGAAATGGATCGCTCAAGGAAAAACAAATACAATGAAATTGAGAAATGGCGTAAGAAAATTGATAAAATTGATGTTAAAATAGTTCGCTTGCTCAATAAAAGAGCAAGATATGCTGACGAGATTGGAAAAATAAAACAAGAATTAAATTTACCAATTTATTCACCAGAGCGGGAAACTCAAGTTATTCAAAATGTTATAAAACATAACTACGGACCTCTATCAGACACAGCAATCAAGAGATTATATGAAAGAATAATTGACGAATCCAGACGACTTGAAAGGGAATCGGCAGAGATAAGAAAAATGAGAAAATCTCAAATTATAAATGAAAATCTATACGCATCAAAAATGATGTTTGATGTTTTGAAAAAAACAGTTATACTGTTTGTTTTGTTTTCTATCTATTTGCTCAATCGCCAGTTTTTCCTTGTTAATTCGCCTGCAACGAAATTTGCTATGGTTGAGATACCCAAAAATTCATCGTTCAAGCAAGCAGTTGATATATTGGATTCTGAGGGGATTTTGAAAAGCAAATTTATTTTTTACTATGCTGGTAAAATTTTATCCTTGGATAAAAAAGTAAAAGCTGGGAAATATATTTTCCCTGATAATGTGCCAATGGCACTTGTTATGAGGGAAATAACAAATCCATCGTATATTTTATCTGTGAGCGTTACGATCCCAGAAGGACTGACCGCAAGAAGGATTGCCGGACTATTAAAATCTAAAATTGGGATTGACTCAACAAGATTTATGAAACTTGTAAGCGACCCAAGTTTTGCTAAACAGCTTGGAATAGACGCGAGTCATCTTGAAGGTTATCTTATGCCTGATACATATATCTTCATCTGGGGAGATGCTGAAGAGAATGTAATCGCAAAGATGGTTTCAGAATTTAAAAAATTTTACGATGATACCTTAAGGGAAAGGGAAAAAGCCATAGGATTAAACACCCATCAAGTTGTAACGCTTGCCTCAATAGTTGAAGGAGAAGCAAGATTTGAAGATGAAAAACCGCGAATCGCAGGCGTATATTTTAATCGTTTGAGAAGAAGAATGCCGCTTGAGGCAGATCCAACGATTCAATATATCATACCAGATGGACCAAGAAGATTGTTTTATAAAGATTTGAAAATTCAATCGCCATACAATACTTATCTTAACCCTGGATTACCACCTGGACCTGTGAATAATCCAAGCAGAAGCTCAATCCTTGCGGTTCTTTACCCCGAGAAAAATAAGTTTTTATATTTTGTCTCAGATGGAAGCGGAAGACATATATTTTCAAAAACTTATGAGGAACACTTAAAGGCAGTAAGAAGATATAGAAAAATTTTAGCGGAAAGGAAAAATCAGGAAAAAATCGCTGGCGAGAGTAAATGAAATTAATTTTTGAGATATTCAAATTTTTTCTAAAGATTGATCTTCGGACAGGAAAGGAAGGGAAGGTATCTTATGAGCGGATTTTGTTAATTCTATTGATAAACTTTTTCTGGTTTTTTATGTTAAGTTTTTCTATTGCTATTTCAGGCACAAACAAACAAAGCTTGACCCTGCTTCTTCTTGATTTTGCTTTCATAATTTTCACGGTTGAACTGGTCCTGATAATTTTCAACATACTTGTTGAGTTTGATGTCATCTTGCTAAATTCCCGTGAAGTTGAGTTTTTCTCATATCTTCCGATTGATTCAACAACATATGGATTCGCTAAATATCTGAATTTTCTTTTTTTCGTTTCGCTTTTAAATTTTTCGCTCAATCTTTCGCCAGCTGTCGTTTTATTAATTTTGAATACATTCATACCAAATGTCAATGTTGAATCGTTTGTTAAGATTTCAGTTGCATATCTTATTGTGTCGTCTCTATATGTTATTTTCGTTTCTAATCTTGTGTTTCTCGTTTTATTTTTCCTTGGGAAGGGAATCAAGCTGAAAAAATTTAAAGAGATCATCCTGCCAGCACAAATTTTCGCCGTGTTTATCGTATTTCTTATTTATCAGTTGATCAATAAATATCTAATATCGTCGGATGGAACTGGTAGTATATTTATCACAGCCAGTGAAAATCTTAAATTCCTTAAATTTTTGCCGCAATTTATTTTTTCAAAAATTTTCGTTTCGCTTTCTGGTGTTGGAAATGTAACTTTGCAATCTACTGAAATCGTTGGGATTGCAATTATTTTTTTCATACTTTTGATCGTTCCATCTTTGATTTTCAACCTTGAAAACATCAAAAACATGCTTGCCAGTTATACCTATAACAAAAGGAGCGAGAAAAGATATTTGATTGTTCGGTTCTTAGAGAGATTTAAAGATTTATTTTTCAAATCCGAATTGGGATTGGCAACATACGAACTTGTTTATGCGTATTTGAGAAAAGATAAATCTATCAAGGTCAAAGTTCTATCTGCATTTTTTATATCAATTGCAATTGCTGTTTATTTTGTTTTCTTTGATGTTGTTGAAGATCCGCTTGCTAACCCAGATTCAAGAGCAAATGTTATGACATTGCTCTCGCTTTTTTTCAATGTCACTGCGGGAATTGTTGCAATTCAAAGTCACCGCGATCATCAAGCAAGTTGGATTTATCACTTTGTTAGAACGGAGGAAATTTATGATGTCTTTCGCGCTGGATTAATGGTTTTATGGCATCATGTATTGATTCCTTTGATCGTGATTTTCTTTTTCATATATCTTGTTAAAATTGGTGACCTTGCTTCTGTTTCATTTCACTTTGTGGTGACTTTTTTGGTTCTTAAGATATTTTTTAATTTTGCTAACTTGCTTTTTGCTAATTTACCACTAAGCCAGCCAATGGAGAAGTTGAGTTCTATTGATAAGATTTTGCCACAATTTTTTGCTTTATTTGCAGTCTTTGTTGTAATAATTTTTGAGAGAGGAGCTTATGGATTAGTTTTAAAATCCGAAAGCTACCTGTCGGCTTTGTTTGTTTTAATTTTCCTCATCGTCGTGGAAAGATATAGTTTAAAAGTTATCAAACAAAAAGTCGTGAGGATCTTAAATGTCTGATAGGCGGAGAATAATAATTGGCGTGACAGGTGCAAGTGGCGGAATTTATGCCATTAGAACAATAAGAGCGTTTTTAATTTACGGTTTTGAAGTGCATCTTATCATCTCGGATTATGGAAACTTTGTGCTGAAGGATGAGTGTGGGGTTGATTTAAGAGGCAATGAACCTATGCAAGTTTTTAAAAAAATGTTTGGTGCGGAAGTTGAAAATGGAAGCGTGGTGAAATATAATTTCAGGGATTTAGCCGCAAGAATCTCAAGCGGTTCTTTTGAAACAGATGGTATGGTTGTTGTTCCATGTTCTGTTAAAACTCTCTCTGGCATTGCAAATGGTATATCTTCAAATTTAATTGAGCGTTCCGCGGATGTTTGTTTAAAGGAAAATCGTCCCCTTGTTCTCGTATTTAGAGAAACACCATTGAATTTAATCCATATTCAGAACATGTTAACATTGGCACAAGCTGGAGCTAAAATTTTACCTGCTTCTCCTGCGTTTTATCAAAAGCCGAAAACATTTGAAGACCTTGGAGACTTTATCGCTGGAAAAGTTTTATCTCTTTTTGGTATAAAACATAATCTTTACAAGAAGTGGGGTGAGGAAATATGAAAATTTTATTGCTACTGATTCTTTTTCAACAAATTTTTATTTCAACCATGATTTCGCAAGAGAGCGAGAAAAGATACAGAGCAAGGGAATTGGGAATCATAGTCGGTGTATTGCCAACGGGGAAATATAATGCAATTACCGATGTTAAAGGCGTCAAAGTAGGGCACAAGACGATAATAAAGGGAGATAGCATACGAACTGGTGTTACAGTGATAATTCCACATGAAGGGGATATTTTCAGGGAAAAAGTCCCTTGCGCTTTTTATGCTGGAAATGCTTTTGGTAAGTTTATGGGCTCAACTCAAATTGAAGAACTTGGCGAGCTCGAAACACCGATCGCTCTTACCAACACGCTTGCTGTGCCCAAGGTTGCGGATGCGTTAATTCAATATGTCCTTGAAAAATCTGGTTCAGAAATTCGTTCAATTAACCCGGTTGTCGGCGAAACAAATGATGGTTATCTAAACAAAATTCAAGATAGAGTCATCACATATCAAGATGTGCTTGATGCAATAAATTCTGCAAAATCTGGCGAAGTTGAAGAAGGTTCGGTTGGAGCTGGAACCGGAACAATTGCTTTTGGATGGAAAGGTGGAATTGGGACAGCGTCAAGGGTTTTGCCTAAAAATCTCGGTGGTTGGACGGTTGGAGTTTTAGTGCAAACTAATTTCGGTGGTATACTTACAATTAATGGTGCTCCCGTTGGGCTTGAGCTTGGCAAATTTTTTCTAAAAAATGAACTTGAAGAAGCAGATGGTTCAATCATAATTGTTGTTGCTACGGATGCTCCGCTTATGCCAAACCAATTGAAACGGCTTGCAAAAAGAGCAATGCTTGGGCTTGCGAGAACTGGTTCTCCGTCTACAAATGGAAGTGGTGATTATGTCATCGCTTTTTCAACTAATCCAGATTGCAGGATAAAAATGTTTGATAGTTATCAACCACAACAAATAAAGGTTTTGCCTAATTTCGCCCTTTCCCCGCTATTTCAAGCTGTTGTTGAAGCAACCGAAGAAGCAATTTACAATTCAATTTTAAAAGCCAAAACTATGTCTGGCTATATGGGAAGAAAAGTTGAAGCAATACCGATAGATAAGGTTCAGGAAATTTTGAATAGATACAATGTCATAAACTATGATAAAAAATTTAAGTTGAGGTGAAAAATGATCGGAAAAACAATCGCAATAGTTGAAGATGATAGGGATATACTTGAACTTATAGCATTACATGTGCAAAAAGCGGGCTTCAAAGCTAAAAAGTTTACAGATGGTGAATCTTTCCTTAGATATCTTTCAACAGATGTGCCTGATCTTTTGATCCTTGACTTAATGTTGCCAGATATTGATGGGCTTGAGCTTTGCAAGACATTAAGAAACAGCCCTGCCACATCAAAGATGCCAATTATAATTTTAACTGCAAAAATTGACGAAACAGATAAGATCGTCGGACTTGAACTTGGCGCAGATGATTATGTAACAAAACCATTTTCACCTCGTGAGCTTATCGCAAGAGTTAAGGCAATATTAAGAAGAACATCACAAGAAAAAGATAAAACAGAGATCATAAAAATTGGTGATTTCCTTACAATAGATGTAAATAAAATGGAAGTTTTCGTTGAAGGTGAAAAAGTTGATCTTACATTAACAGAGTTCAAATTGTTAAAACATCTTGCTGAAAAACCTGGATGGGTCTTCTCACGGGAGCGACTTCTTAACGCGGTGTGGGGAGGTGAAAAACCAGTACTTGATAGAACGATTGATGTGCACATAAAAAAACTAAGAGATAAACTTGGAAAAGCTGGAAAGTTGATCAAAAGTGTTAGAGGACTTGGTTACAAAATTGAAATTGAGTAAAAAATGGAAAAAACACGAATAAAATTCTTCATATTTTTGATATTAACGGTATCGCTACTACTTCTAAAACCCTGGCTTGGGATTTTATCTGCGATCGTATTCGGGCTTTGGTGTTTGAAAAAAATCATCATCCCATTGAGCGAAATTGAGAATAAGATTAGAAATTTTTTTGATTTGAAAAAATTGCCAGTTGATGAAATAACTTCACAAAAATTAGAAAGAGGGATTGATAAACTAATTAATGAATGTGAAAAAAGTCAAAGAAAACTTAGCGAAAGCGAGAGAAATTTAAATGTTTTTCTTGAGTCCTTGCCTGACGCAGTGTTGGTACTTAAACCTAATGGCAAAGTAAAGTTTTATAATCATAAATTTTGGGATATCTTCTCAAAATCCGGGGTGCTAATTCAATTTGACGAAAGATATAAAACGGAAAAATTTTATTGGGAGATCATCCGTGATTTTAACTTGATTGATTTTATTAAAAATGTCATTGAAGCATCAGAAAGTCAGGCGGGAACGGTAATCTCTCGGGAAATTGAAAGTGACGAAAAAACCTTCAATGTTAGTGCATTTAAGAGCGAGGCAAACGAGATCTTTATCATTTTTGAAGATATAACTTTTGCTAAGGAACTGGCAGAGATAAAGCGAGAACTCATTGAAAACATCTCTCATGAATTAAAAACCCCTCTTTCAAACATAAAGGGATACATTGAGACAATTGAAGAAGAACTTGAAAATTTTGCAAAGAAATCAAAGCGTGCTCGTGAAATTTTGATATATCTTGAGCCCGTAAAAAGAAATACAGACAGATTGATAAGAATTATAAATGACCTCTTGATCCTTTCCGAAGTTGAAGCAGGTGTAAAGTTTGAGGAGGAAAACATTAACTTTGGTAAAATCATCAACGGAATTTTAAAGATGTATGAGAAAAATTTGAAAGATAAAAAATTATCTTGTGATGTTAAAATATCAAATGAATTGCCTGAATTTCGCGCCGATTCATATAGAATTGAACAAATGCTTTTCAACCTTATTGATAATGCGATAAAATATACGGACAGCGGAGGCATAAAAATATGTGTTGAGCCTTTCAAGAATTATCCCGAAAAAGGAGCAAGCGCTATTAAAATAACAGTTGAAGATACAGGTATAGGGATCCCCAAAGAACATATCCCGAGGATATTTGAAAGGTTTTATGTAGTTGATAAATCAAGATCAAGGCAAACAGGTGGCACAGGGCTTGGTCTATCAATTGTAAAGCACATAGTGTTGATGTATAACGGCACTATAAATGTTGAAAGCAAAGTTGGAATGGGGACAAAGTTTGAAATTATCTTCCCAGTTAAAAGACAGGGAAAATTTTAATGATTTTTTAATGTTCGTTTAACAGAATTTTAACGATTCAAATCTAATTTTCGTTGAATAAAAAAATTAATCGCATAAAACTTTTATGAAAACCGCAAAACTAATTCTTGCATTATCACTTCTATTAAGCTCATCTGTGTTTTCGCAGGATAAAGAACTTCTCGGAGCAGGCGCAACATTTCCGTATGTTCTCTATTCAAAAATGTTTGATGATTATTATAAAAAAACAGGTGTAAAAGTAAATTACCAGTCAATTGGCTCAGGCGGTGGGATAAGACAATTAAAAGAAAAAACAGTTGATTTCGGGGCTTCCGATGCTTTTCTTACTGATTCACAAATGAAAGAATTTGATGCACCTGTGCTCCATATACCAATTTGTCTTGGAGCCGTTGTGATTACATACAATTTGCCAGGTAATCCAGAACTTAAATTAACTCCTGATGTCATAGTTGATATTTTCTTCGGTAGAATCAAAAAATGGAGCGATCCAAGAATAGTACAGTTAAATCCTGATGTAAAACTGCCAAACTTAAATATAACTGTAATCCATAGGTCAGATGGAAGTGGAACGACTTTTATTTTCGTTGATTACCTTTCAAAGGTAAGCAAAGAATGGGAAAAGAAAGTTGGGCGTGGCACTTCTGTTGCTTGGCCTGTTGGACTCGGTGCCAAGGGAAACGAAGGAGTAACTGGACTTGTAAAGCAAATCCCAGGGAGCATTGGATATGTTGAGTTAATTTATGCGAAGCAAAACAAATTACCAATGGCTTTAATCAAAAATAAAAAAGGTAAATTTATAAAACCTGAACTATCATCAATAACCTCGGCTGGAAATGTTAAAATTCCGGATGATACGAGAATATCAATTACAGATACAGATGCAGAAGAAGGATATCCGATAAGCAGTTTCACATGGATACTCGTTTATAAAGAACAAAACTATAAAAACAGATCTTTTGAAAAGTCAAAAGAACTTGTGAAACTACTTTGGTGGATGATCCACGAGGGTCAATCACATACTGAACCGCTTGATTATGCAAAATTACCTTCAGAAGCAGTCAAAAAAGCGGAAGCAATAATTAAAACCATCACATATAATGGCAAACCAATCTATAAAGAAGCAGGCATTAAGTAAAGACAGGATATTTAACCTCATACTTGTAATATCAGCACTTGTTTTGATATTAATCGGTGTAGGATTTTTTTTCAGCTTGCTTAACGCATCGCTTTTATCCTTTAAAAAATTTGGTTTAGCATTTTTTGTAGGTACTAATTGGGATCCAGTTCAAGAAGACTTCGGGGCTTTGCCATACATTTATGGAACGTTGATTACATCATTTTTAGCTCTTGCTATTTCTTTACCTTTTTCGTTGGCAATAAGTATAGTTTTAGGGGAGTATTTTCAAAAAGGATTCTTCGCGGAAGTTTTAAGATACTTAACAGAACTAATAGCAGGTGTGCCATCGGTTGTGCTTGGTTTCTGGGGCTTGTTTTTTCTTGTTCCTTTGGTTCGTGAATTTGAGATGAAAATTGGTGTAACTCCTTATGGTGTTGGAATTTTAACGGCTTCACTTATCCTTTCATTTATGATTTTACCATATTCTGCATCAATTGGCAAAGATGCAATGCGTCTTGTGCCAGTTGAACTTAAAGAAGCAGCTTATGCTCTTGGTGCGACGCGTTGGGAGATGATAAAAAATGTAATGATTCCATACGCAAGATCTGGGATAATCGCTGGTGTTATCTTGTCGCTCGGTCGTGCACTTGGTGAGACAATGGCTGTTACAATGGTAATCGGAAATTATCATGGCATACCTGAAAATATATTTAGTCCTGGTAATACGATTGCAAGCGTTATTGCAAATGAATTCACAGAAGCAACAGGAGAAATTTATCTTTCAAGCCTAATGTATCTTGGCTTTACACTTTTCATAATAACAACAGTCGTAAACCTAACCGGAAGATTGATCCTTAAAAAACTACAACATTGAAAATGAAAGGATATTTATTTCGGTTAATCAAAAGTAGAGTTATTTCGGTTTTATTGACAGTTATAACCATTCTTTCAACTGTGCCTTTTATTCTTGTGCTTTTCTTTATCTTAAAAAATGGAATATCTGTTATAAACTGGGAATTTTTAACAACATTGCCGAAACCAGTAGGAGAACCTGGCGGTGGAATTTTGAACGCTCTTGTTGGAACTGTTATGTTGATATCTATCGCTTTGGTCATATCTGTTCCATTTGGAATTATGGTTGGAGTTTATCTTGCGGAGCATTCGGAAAGCAAGGTTGCTTTTGTAGCGCGACTTGTTTCAGAAATTTTGCAGGGTGTTCCATCCATCGTTATAGGAATAATTGCATATTTATGGGTAGTTAAACCGATGGGACATTTCTCAGCTCTATCTGGTGGAGTTGCGCTTGGAATTATGATGTTACCGCTTGTGATAAAAGCAACCGAAGAAATTTTGAAATTAATTCCAAGGGAAATAAAAGAAGCATCACTTGCCCTTGGTGTTCCATATTATAGAACAATTCTAAAAGTCATGATACCTGCGGGTTTAAGTGGCATATTAACAGGCATACTTGCTGGAACAGCCAGAATTGCTGGTGAAACAGCTCCGCTTCTTTTTACAGCTTTTGGAAATCCGTTCTTAAACTTTGACATTTTCAAACCAGTTAGTTCAATGCCACTTTTGATCTTCACCTATGCGGTGAGTCCCTACGAAGATTGGTGGGCAAAAGCTTGGGGGGCTTCTTGTATTTTGGTTATTTTTGTTTTATTTTTGAATATAGCAACGCGGATGCTAAGCAAAAGATAAAAGAGTGTTTTGAAAAATAGAAGAGATCGTTCTGCGAGCGTAAGCAGAAAGGCTTTTATTAAGACGGATTTGGAGTTTAGTTTAATTTTTTAAAACAAATAAAGCATTAACTTCTAAAAATGCTTGATGTAGTTTTGCGAACAGAAAATTTAACCGCTTCTTACGATGAACATGTCGTGGTTAAAAATGTTAATCTTTCAATAGTTAGAAATAGCATAACGGCTATAATGGGTCCTTCGGGTTGCGGGAAGACGACACTTATTCGTTGCTTCAATAGAATGCATGAGTTATCACCAAAAGCGAAAGTTGAAGGGAAAGTTTATCTAATTGAAACTGATGGTTATAAAAGGGAGGAAATTGACATATATTCTGTTGATCCAATGTTTGTCAGAAGAAAAATTGGAATGGTATTTCAGAAGCCAAATCCATTTCCAACTATGACGATTTATGAGAATGTAATAGCTGGTTATATTCTCAATGGTATCAAGCTCAAAAAAAGTGAATCCGATGAAATAGTTGAAGAAACGCTTAAAAAAGTTTCACTTTGGGATGAGGTAAAGGATCGCCTTAACAAAAAGGGCACATTTTTATCAGGAGGTCAGCAACAACGTCTTTGTATCGCAAGAGCACTTGCAATGAAACCAGATGTTATTCTCCTTGATGAACCAACATCAGCACTTGATCCAGTTGCAACAATGAAGATTGAAGAACTAATTGAACAATTAAAGGATACAGTAACGATAGTTATCGTAACACATAATGTCGGACAAGCTGGAAGGATCTCCGACTATGTTGCATTTATGTATCTGGGTGAGTTAATTGAATACGGACCAACAGATGTGATATTTACAAGACCATCGCATCAAAAAACTGAAGAATTTTTATCTGGTAAAATCGGTTAAATTAATCGTGGGTAGTTATATGTTCTACGAAAAATTAAACAAGCTGAAAGAAAAAATAATTGAACAAGGAAATTTAGTTGAAAGCATGATTGAAAAAAGCATCCGCGGTCTTTTAAATAAAGACAAGCAGGTTCTCCTTGAGGTTATCCAAGTTGATGAGCCGAGATCAAATGAAAATGAGATTGAAATAGATGAAATGTGTATTAATTTGATTGCAAGGTTTCAACCAGAAGCTCGCGATCTGCGAACTGTTATAATGATCCTAAAGATGAACAATGATCTTGAGAGGATTGGGGATATGGCTGAAAATATCGCAGGAAGTGCGTTGTTTTTAATTGAAAGACCACAACTTAAACCGTTGATTGATTTGCCAAAGATGGCTGAGGAAACAATTAAAATGCTCAAGGATAGTATTGATGCTTTCATAAAAAGCGATTCAAAACTTGCGAAAAATGTTTGTGAAAGAGATGATATAATTGATACTTATAGAGACCGCATCTTGCGAGAGTTAATTGTGTATATGGCTTCAGATCCAACTACAATTGAAAGAGCTATTCACATTGAAAGAATATCAAGAAACCTTGAGAGAATCGCAGACCTTGCAACAAACATCGGTGAAGATGTTGTCTATATTGTTGAGGGGAAGGTAATAAAACACGGCAGATATAAAGAAGAAAAAAGCGAAGAAGCATAAGGCGTTTCCTTAACTTAGATGTTTGCTTCAGTTTTATATATCCAGCTCACGCTCGGGAATGGACAAAGAGTGATAAGAGAAAGAGCGTTGATAAGAAGTAAAGATGGAAAATTTTTTATTGATTCAATAGAAGCGGATAGCATTAAACTTTTATTCAAACGAAGTAGAGATACCATGTTAACTAATGAAAAATTTGAAATCGTTCTGGAACTAACCAGCGGAGTTGAGATTCCGAAAAGGTCGTTTGTTAAAATTGGTGAGGCGATCTTGGAAGTTGAGAAAATAGAACCCTACAGGTTTCGCGTTAGCAAGATTCTAAAAGGTGGTTTCATAAAATCTGGAAACGAAGTCAAAATTGTTAAGTTTTGAAAATTGCTTGTAAGTTCTTATATTTCTCACAACAAATTTAAAACAAAAATAAAGGAGAATCTTATATGATTAAAGTTGGTGAGCAAGCACCAGATTTTGTCCTTAAAGGGCATGATGATAAAGAATATAAACTCAGTGATTTTAAAGGTAAAAATGTTGTCCTCGTTTTTTATCCGCTTGATTTCAGTCCAGTTTGCACGAATGAGCATGCCTGTTTCGTTGATGCTTTGAAAGTTTTTGAAAATTTAAATGCTCAAATTTTCGGAATAAGTGTTGACAGCACTTGGACACATAAGGCATTTGCTGAGAAAATGGGAATAAAATATCCACTTCTCGCAGATTTTCATCCAAAGGGAGAAGTTGGGAAGAAATATGGTGTTTATCTTGATGATAAAGGGATACATAATCGTGTAACTGTCGTCGTTGATAAAGAAGGTATCGTTAGATATGTTGAGGAACATGGAATTCCGAATGTCCCAGATGTTAATAAAATTGCAAAGGTTCTTGAGGAGCTGAAATAACTTTCAAGGGCATGCTTATGCATGCCCTTTTTTATTTTTATATTGAATTTAACGCCTGCTCAAAATCCCAAAGTAAATCCTCTATATTTTCAATTCCAACAGAAACTCTAATCAATGATTCACTTATTCCAGCCTTATTAAGTTCATCTTTGCTCATTTTGACATGTGAGGTTAAAACGGGTATGCTAACGAGCGTTTCTACACTTCCTAAGCTTGTAGCGTTAATTGCAACTTTTAAAGAATCACAAAATTTTTTCGCATGCTCAAGCGTCCCGTCAATTTCAAAAGCGAGCATACCACCGAATCCTTTCATTTGATTTTTTGCAATTTGATGTTCTGGGTGAGAATCAAGCCCTGGATATAAAACTTTTTTTATTTTGCTATGGTTTGATAAAAACTTAGCAAGTTCTAACGCATTTTCATTCTGCTTCTTAACTCTTATCTCAAGGGTCTTTAAGCTTCTGCTAAGTAGAAACGCCTGAAACGGATCGGGATTCCCACCGAATGTGCTTTTCGTTTTTCTTATTTTCTCAATTTTTGAATTTTCAGAGATTGCACAGCCAAGAATTAAATCACTATGACCAGATAGATATTTTGTTGCACTGTGCAGAATTATATCAACTCCAAAATTAGCAGGATTTTGATTCACAGGAGTTGCAAATGTATTATCTATAATCACCAAGATGTTGTCGTGTTTTTTGGAAAGATTTATAATTTTTTGTATTTCAACTATCCTTGTGGTTGGGTTTATAGGAGTTTCAAAGTAGATTAACTTGGTTTTATTAGTGATAAGTTTATCAATTATTTCAATTTCTTCAAGATCAATGAAGTTAACCTTGACGCCAAATTTTGGTAGATAATCTCTGAAAAATCTATATGTTACACCATAAATTGAACGCAGAGAAATAATTTCATCTCCAACTTCTGTAAAACTTAAAATCGTAGATGTAATTGCGGACATCCCCGATGAAAACAGAACGGCATCTTCACAATTTTCAATAGTGGCGATCTTAGATTCAACTTCGCGAATCGTTGGATTTGCATATCTTGAATAAATGTAGAAATCTGGAGTATCATCAATAAATTTTTGGTAATCATCGGATTTTTCAACTGCAAAGGTGGATGTTTGATATATTGGATAAACTACTGAACGAAAGCATCTGTCCTTGATTTTGCCATGGATAGCAAGGGTTGAGATGCCAAATTGTGATTTCATTTGTTTTTCTTTGGTTTAGTTTTATCTATGTCTTTTTTACCGCAAAGGGCGAAAAATAACGAAGAACCGTTTCAATTCTCTTGTCCATAGCGGTGGGAAATAATTTTTACGATGAATTTATTTTTATCTATCATTAAGCAGGGGTAAGGCGTAAGAAGCAGTTCTGAAATTGTTTAATTTCAATATCATATTCCTTTAACCAATCGGACCATTTCTCTTACCGCCCTTTCAAATCCTACGAAGATTGCTCGTGCAACGATCGCGTGTCCGATGCTTAATTCTTCAATTTCTTCTATTTTTGTAATTGGGATTACATTCAAATAATTTAATCCATGACCCGCATTTACGCCAAGTCCAAGTCGTCGTGCAAGCTTTGCTATTTCTTTTATTTTTTGAAGTTCTTCAAACTGTTTTTTATCACTTCTTGCATTTGCATATTCGCCAGTGTGAATTTCAATAAAGTCAGCCCCTGTTTTCGCTGCGGATTCAACTTGTTTAGGGTCTGGATCAACAAACAAACTGACTTTTATATCGTGCTTATGCATTTCAATTACGACATCAGATAGATAAGAAATTTGATCAACAACATTTAATCCTCGCTCTGTCGTTCTTTCAAGGCGTCTTTCTGGCACAATTGTTACAAGATCAGGTAGGGTTTCAATAGCAATTTTAATCATTTCTTCAGTAGCGGCCATTTCAAGGTCAAGTTTTGTCTTTATTGTTTCCCTTAGTAAGCGAAGGTCGCGGTCGTTTATATGACGCCTGTCTTCTCTGAGGTGACATACAATTCCATCTGCACCAGCTAATTCTGCTATGTGGGCTGCGGTTACAGGGTCAGGTTCAAGTCCCCCTCTTGCTTCTCTTAAAGTTGCTACATGATCAACATTTACGGATAGTTTCATAAGAATTTATTTTTTATTTTTGTTATA